>NZ_JACHYW010000015.1:0-167343 GCF_014193145.1 Rhizobium sp. BK060 | reverse complement strand
ATGGCAAGTGCGGTGCGCAGCGTCTCTTCGGCCTTGGCAGGGCCGATCGACACGACGATCACCTCCTCGGCCTTGCCGGCTTCCTTCAGCCTGAGCGCCTCCTCCACCGAGATCTCGTCGAACGGGTTCATCGACATCTTCACATTCGCAAGCTCGACGCCTGTGCCATCGCCCTTCACGCGGATCTTCACGTTGTAATCAACCACCCGCTTTACGGGGACGAGAATTTTCATGACTGCACCTGTTCGTTGGAGTTCAGAGCCGGGTCATCGCTTCGACCGGGCAGGAGCACCCAGAACGCAAAAAGCGGCTTATCCGTCGATCGCATGGCATGTCTTATTCCCGGCGGGTTGTAGAACGACCCGCCGATACCGGGTGAAAACCAGGCAGAATCCCCGTGCTGGAACTCTCCCTCGGACATCACGAGATAAACTTCTTCGGGGGCATGGTCGTGATCGGGGTATCGCACGTTCGGCGCCACCAAGGTGGCGCCAAACCAGACGTCATTGCGCTCCTCCAAGCCTCCCGGTCCGATGATCATCGCATTTGCATGCCCATCCTGAAAGTTGTCGCTTGCAGTACCGGAGGCGTCCTGGCGGCGGCGCCAGGCAAGAAGTGGCTCAATTGCCTGGAAGCGAGCATAAAGGTCCCGCAACAGCTGCGAACCGGCATCGACCGAAATCATCGACAAGAACTGGCACGCTGGTAGTCGGCTTCCTTTCCCCGGGCGTTGTTCGCCTGACATCTGGAGGGTCGAAAAGACCTGGCTGAGCGATCGCCGGCTTTCGGGATCTTGGGCATGGCTGTCGAACGCCAGATATGCGGCGTCGATTACAAGCTGCAGCTGATCACGACGTTCTGCCACTGACAGATCTCCGTTCGTTCAAAACGCGTTCTTGCGCGGTCTAGAGGTCCTTCGCGATGCGCAGACCATCGTATATGGCCGCATGGGTATTGCGCGCCGCGACCGCATCGCCGATCCGGAATAGCTGGAATTTTCCTTCAGCGTTGCGGACCACCGATTGGCGCTCGCCTGCCAACAGCTGGTCGTAGGAGGTCTCGCCGAGATTGCTCGAAAGAGGCTTGAGGTCAAAGTAGAGCTCATCGAGCGGGATCGTGCCGTGGTTGACGACAATTTGGTCCACCACCCGCTGTTTCGACACGCCGCCATAATCGCTTCCGACGCTGGCAACGAGCTGGTTTCCGTTCCTTTCGGCGGACTCAAGGCGGAAGGTGACTGTGAAGGTGACATCCAGCTTCTGGAGAGACCGCATATAGGGGACAAGGTTCATGGCCATGACTTCGGGCGCAAAGGAGCGGTCGGGCGTCATGATCTCGACCTTTGCGCCTGCCTTGGCAAGGAACTCGGCTGCCTGCAGGCCTGCATGATCTCCGGCATCGTCAAAGACGAGGACATTCGATCCCGGTTTTACGTCGCCGGAAATGATATCCCACGACGACACGACAAGATCGTTGCCCTTGGTCAGAACCTCCGTGTGAGGAAGGCCTCCTGTCGCGATGATGACGACGTCGGGCCTTTCCGCGGTGATCGTGTCTGCTTCTGCCCACCTATTGAAATGGAAGACGACACCGTATTTCTCGCACTGGGCCATCCGCCAGTCGATGATGCTGATCATCTCTCGGCGACGTTCACTCTGGGCAGTCAGGCGGATCTGTCCGCCCGGGTTGCTCGCGGCTTCGAAGACGATGACCTCGTGGCCGCGCTCGGCAGCGACGCGGGCCGCTTCGAGGCCCGCCGGGCCAGCGCCAACGACGACGACCTTCTTGCGAGTCTCGGCCTTGGGAACGACATGAGGCATGGTCTGCTCGCGGCCGGTGGCGGCGTTGTGAATGCAGAACGCCATGCCACCTTGGTAGATGCGATCAAGACAGTAGTTGGCGCCGACACAGGGGCGGATGTCGTCCTCGCGCTTCTCGATGATCTTCCGGACGATGTGAGGATCCGTCATATGCGCACGCGTCATGCCAACCATATCGACCTTGCCCGCGGCGATAGCGTGACGGGCAGTAGCAACATCCGGAATCTTCGCGGCATGGAACGTCGGGAAATTCGTTGCAGCGCGGATCTCGCCGGCAAAATCGAGGTGGGGCGAGTTGGCCATGCCTTGGATCGGAATGACGTCGGTCAGGCCCGGATCCGTGTCGATGTGACCACGAATGACGTTCAGGTAGTCGACTAGACCGCTGTCACGCAATCGCTTCGAAATTTCGATCCCTTCGGCCTTGCCTGTACCACCTGGAAGGCACTCGTCGGCGGTGTAACGGATGCCGAGGATGAAATCGTCGCCGACCCTCTGGCGCATCGCCTTGAACACGTCCAGACAGAAGCGCATGCGGTTTTCGAGCGGTCCGCCGTACGGACCTTCGAGCTCGTTGGTCAGCGGAGAGGCAAACTGGTCGATCAGGTGTCCATAGGCTTCCAGTTCCACGCCGTCCATGCCGCCGGCCTTCATGCGCTCGGCGGCGTCGGCAAAGTCCTTGATGATGCGCTCGATATCCCAATCTTCCAGCTTCTTCGGAAACGCGCGGTGGGCCGCTTCACGATGATGCGACGGGGCGACGACCGGAAGCCAGTCGCCTTTGTCCCAGCGCGTACGCCGACCGAGATGGGTGAGTTGGATCATGATTGCCGCGCCCTGCTCGTGCACTGCATCGGTCATCTCCCGGATCCACGGGACGATCTCGTCCTTGTAGGCGAGCAGATTGTTGAAGACGGGCGGACTGTCCTTGGACACGGCTGCCGACCCCGCAGTCATCGTCATGGCAACACCGCCTTTGGCCCGTTCGACCGTGTAGGCCCGGTAGCGTTCCTTGGGCATGCCGTCCTCAGGATAGGCCGGCTCATGGGATGTCACGATGATGCGGTTGCGTAGCGTCAGATGCTTGAGTTGATACGGCTGCAGGAGGGGATCATTCGACATCGGTCGTGCTCCGAATTAGGAATTGGTTCGGACGCTAAGCACAATGTACATATGTGTCAATCATGAAAACACTGTAGTCGAATTAAATGGACAGTGATGTACATTTTGATTGCGTCGACCTTAACGATTTGCTAGGAGTTGGTTATGGACCAGAGTTTAAGCGACAGTGGCTGGCGTGGATCGCAGGAGGGATGGCTGGAGGCGGCCTACGACTCCCTGCTGGAGTCTGGGGTCGATTCCGTGAAGATCTTGCCTCTGGCGAAGAAGCTCAATCTCTCGCGCACAAGCTTTTACTGGTTCTTCAAGGATCGAGAAGAACTGCTGGCGGGACTGGTGTCGCGTTGGCGCGAAAAGAACACCGGCAGCATCGTCAAGCAATCGGAAGCCTATGCCGAGACTCTGGCCGAGGCGATGCTAAACGTGTTCGACTGCTGGCTCGATTTCAGGCTTTTTGACAGCAAGTTCGAATTTGCCGTCAGAAGTTGGGCGCTCCAGTCAGACGAGATCCTCGCAGAGGTCCGCGAGGCAGATCGGACCAGAATGGAGGCGCTCACGCGCATGTTCATGCGGTTCGGTCACGCCGAGAACACGGCCGACGTTCGCGCACGAACGACTTACCTCGTGCAGATCGGCTACATCTCCATGCAGGCCAAGGAAGACGTGGCGGTAAGGATGAAGAGAATCCCGCAATACATCGCGATCTACACTGGCGAGATACCGCAGCAGCGAGAGCTCGATCGCTTTTACGCAAGACACGGATACAGGCCCGGCTAGGAGGAAAGGACGATGAACGTCTCGTTGAGGATCGGAGTGATTGGCGGAGCCGGATGGCTCGGAGGCGCAATTGCCAACTCCATGCTCAATGCCGGCATCGTCAGGTCACAGCACCTTTCGCTTTCTTATCGCAGCGCGAAACCGGAACGCTTCCCCAGCGCCTTTTGGACGAAGGATAACCAGGAGCTGGTGGACAGGTCCGATGTCGTGATCATCTCAGTTCGACCGCAGGACTGGGAGGCGGTCTCGATCGACGCCAAGCAGAAGCTGCTCATCTCGGTGATGGCGGGCATTCGTATTTCCGCGCTGCGCGAAAGGCATAAGACCGAACGGGTGGTGCGAACGCTTCCCAATGCTGCGGCCGAAGTTTCGATGTCCTATACTCCATGGATCGCATCGAAAGCTGTGCAGGAACACGACCGAGATATCGTCAAAGCCATCTTTAGTGCCTGCGGAATCCAGGACGAGGTTAAGAGCGAACGCGACATCGACTATCTAACCGGCTTCTCGGGCACTGGGCCTGCCTTTCCGTCGTTGCTGGCCTCGGCAATGATGGAGCACGCGGTCGGCCATGGACTTTCCGTCGACGTGGCACGTCGCGCGGTGGTCACGCTTCTTGAGGGGACGGGTCGCCTTCTGGAAAAACGCCAGGAATGTCCGAACGACATCGTGCGCGCCTTTGTCGACTACCGCGGGGTGACCGCGGCGGCGATCGAGGAAATGCGTGCAGCAGGCCTCAACGAGGCCGTCTCCAGGGGACTGACCGTCGCGTTCAAGAGATCGGAGAGCATGGGAGATACCTCATGATGACCGTGGGGTGGGACTACGCGGCATCCTACTCTCAAAACATGCGCCGCCATAAAAGAGGGAACGGGAATGAAAAAACTATTGGCATCCACATGCATGATGTTCGGGCTGCTGGGAGTGGCCTCATATGCGAACGCCGCCGATTGTGGCTCCCTGACGATCGCCAGTATGAACTGGCAGAGCGCCGAGGTTCTTTCGAATCTCGATAAGATTATCTTGAACGAGGGATACGGCTGCCAGGCGGAAATTACCGTCGGCGACACCGTCCCGACGATCACCTCAATGGCCGAGAAGGGCGAACCCGACATCGCGCCGGAGGCTTGGATTGATCTTCTTCCGGACGTCGTGAAGAAAGGCACTGATGAAGGACGCATCATCAAAGTTGGTTCGCCCCTTCCCGATGGCGGTATCCAAGGTTGGTGGATCCCCAAATATCTCGCGGACGCCCACCCTGATGTGAAGACGATTCCGGACATGCTCAAGCACCCGGAACTGTTCCCTGACCCGGAGGATTCCTCCAAGGGGGCAATTTTCAACGGACCGCAAGGTTGGGGCGGAACGGTCGTCACCTCTCAGCTCTATAAGGCTTTCGATGCAGAGAAGGCGGGCTTCAAGCTTGTGGACACGGGCTCCGCGGCCGGTCTCGATGGCTCGATTGCGAAAGCATACGAGCGCAAGCAGGGCTGGGTCGGCTACTATTGGGCCCCGACCGCTTTGCTCGGCAAGTATGAAATGGTGAAGCTGGAAGCCGGCGTCCCTGCTGATGCCGCTGAATGGAAACGCTGCAACACGGTGGCGGATTGCGCAGATCCCAAGCCGAACGCATGGCCTGTCGACACGATTGTCACACTGGTGGCGAAGCCATTCGCCGAAAAGGCTGGCCCGGATGTCATGTCCTACCTGCAGAAGCGCTCCTGGAGCAACGACACGGTCAACAAGGTCATGGCGTGGATGACCGACAACCAGGCAAGCGGCGAAGATGCTGCAAAGCACTTCCTCAAGGAAAACAAGGACATCTGGACCAAATGGGTGTCGGAAGACGCAGCAAAGAAAGTCGAAGCCTCGCTTTGATAGTTGAGTGGGCGGCGCGTGCTGACGCGCCGCCACCTCAAAAGCCGGAAATAATCAAAAGACTTGTCACGGCTCTTTCAGAGAAAGGGGAACCGAATGGAATGGTTTTATAAATTTCCGCATATGAACGACGACAGTCTTCGCGATCTCAAGAAGATGATCGACGACGGATTTCGAAGTTTCACGCGCGCCTATGGCGATGCGATCGAGAGCTTCTTTTCTCCGTTGCAACACTTCCTGATCGCTGTCGACCGGTTCATGACTCAGACGCCGTGGCCGATCATAACCCTTATGGTCCTCGTTGTTGCGTGGCTAGCCAGCCGCAGCCTGAAGATTGTGTTGAGCTGTCTCGTGACATTGTTGCTCATCGGTTACTTCGGCATGTGGGACGACACCATGCGGACTGTCTCGATGATCTTCGTCTGCACGGTCTTGTCTATCGCGATCGGCTTGCCCATCGGCATTCTGATGGCGCGTTCCGACCGGTTCCAGCGCGTCGTCCATCCGATCCTCGACGTCATGCAGACAATGCCGAGCTTCGTCTACCTGATCCCTGTCGTCATGCTGCTCGGGATTGGCCGTGTTCCCGGCCTCATCGCCGTCGTGATCTATGCAATTCCGCCGATGATCCGACTGACCGACCTCGGCATTCGACTGGTCGACAAGGACGTGCTTGAGGCAGCCGATGCCTTCGGAGTTTCGAATTCCCAGAAGCTTTTCAAGGTACAGATGCCGCTTGCATTGCCAACCATCATGGCTGGGATCAACCAGACGATCATGATGGCACTGGCGATGGTCGTGGTGGCATCGATGATCGGCGTCCAGGGGCTTGGACAGCCTGTTCTGAAAGCGATTGCCAATCAGTACTTCACGCTGGGCATTTTCAACGGCCTTGCCATCGTCGGCATCGCCATCATCTTCGATCGAGTCAGCCAGGCATACGGCAAGCGGCTCCAGAAGCATCGGGAGATCGTCCATGGCTGATCATGATTTCGGCGGCATCAGGATCCGCCACCTCTTCAAGATCTTCGGTCCGAATGCCAGTTCCTATATCGAGGCGGTCCAGAACGGGCTGACCAAGTCTGAATTGAACCGAAAGCACGGCCACGTCCTTGGACTGCGCGATATCAACATCGAAATGCCGTCGGGCTACATCCAGGTCATCATGGGCCTGTCCGGTTCGGGAAAGTCGACGCTCATTCGTCACATCAACCGATTGATCGACCCGACGGCCGGCGAAGTGCTGGTCAACGGCAAAGACGTCGTCAAGATGGACGAGACTGAGCTTCGCACGTTCCGCAGGCACCAGACGGCGATGGTGTTTCAGAAGTTCGCGCTCCTGCCGCATCGCAACGTGCTCGATAACACGCTCTTCGGCCTTGAAGTCCAGGGTGTGGAGCGTTCGAAGGCCGTCGACGTCGCAATGCGATGGCTTGAGCGCGTCGGCTTGAAGGGCTTTGAGGAGAAATACCCGAACCAGCTTTCAGGCGGCATGCAGCAGCGCGTCGGCCTGGCGCGCGCACTCTCGAACGACGCCCCGGTCCTTCTGATGGATGAAGCCTATTCTGCGCTCGACCCGCTGATCCGAACGGATATGCAGACAGTGCTGCTCGACATCCAGCAGGAGATCAAGAAGACGATCGTCTTCATCACACACGATCTCGATGAGGCGCTGAGATTGGGAGATCAGATCGCTATCCTGCGCGATGGCGAAATCATTCAGCAAGGCAGCAGCCAGGACATCGTGTTGCGGCCGGCAGATGAGTATGTCGCCAACTTCGTAAAGGAGGTCAACCGCGGTCGCGTGGTTCAGGTAAGCGCCGTCATGAGCCCTTTGCGGCCTGGAGCCGCCGTTAGCCATTTCACCGTCGACGCTTCGACGACTGTCGAGGAGGCCGTTCGTCTGCTCGCGTTGGCGCCCGATGGCGATGTAACAGTCGTCGGGCAAGGATCTCGTCCTGTCGGTGTCGTCACTTTCCGCCAGCTTGCGGCCGCGATGGTCAACTCGGACGTCGCTCAAATGAGCAACGATGCTGTTGCCCTCGTGCGGTGAGGCTTTTCGCACAAAGGTTCGACCACGGTGCCTGTTGGAACGGATCCCCTTGTGCATGGGATTTCTCGCGAGTTCCATGCACGACTGCCTGCCAGGATACAGGTTTGCCCGTCGAGATCCTCGGAAGCATGTTCTGTCCCGACGATAGGGCGTCGACGACGCGCTCGGGCAAGCACTCCTTTTCTCCGGCGCGGCAATTGCCCCCTGCTCTCAAGTCGATGACATCCGAAAGACCATCGTAGCCAGAATCTAGCAAAGACCTGCAATCCGGAAGCGATCATGCCCGAAAAGTTTCCCCGCCTGTTCACTCCGCTCCTGATCCGTGGGCACACCCTTCGCAACCGCATCGTATTTGGCGCTCATACAGCAAACATGGCCGTCGATGGACTGCCAACCGAGCGCCATGTCGCCTATTACGCCGAGCGCGCGATCGGCGGCGCCGCGATGATCGTCGTCGAACCGATGCCGGTCCATGCTGCTGCGGTCCTGACACAGAGAAACTTCCGTCACTGCGACGATACCGTCGTCCCCCACTTTGCCAAGGTTGTTCGGGCCATCAAGGAGAACGGGGCCGTCGCGATCCAGCAGCTCTATCACGTTGGAGCGCACGGCGACTCCGACAATTCCTTCCATCCTCACTGGTCGCCGTCCGGTCTGCCGAGCTACCACGACAGCGACGGATCGCATCCGATGACCGAAGCCGAGATCTGGGAAACGATCGACGGGTTTGTTCAAGCGGCGCGGCGATGTTGCGAGGCCGGCTTCGACGGCGTGGAAGTCTGGGCAGCGTATCTGGGCATGGTCGACCAATTCTGGACGCCATGGAGCAATCGACGTGAAGATCAATGGGGAGGGTCGCTCGAAAACCGTACACGTATGTCTCGCGAGATTCTTTCCCGGATACGAGAAGCCTGTGGATCGAATTTCATTATAGGTCTTGCGGTTAGTGACGAGCCGGACGTGAAGGCAGCTCTCCAGCGGGAAGAACTTGCCGAGATCGTGAAGCTTCACGATGCGCTCGGTCTTGTCGACTACGTAACGTGCGGGTCGGGAGGCTATCTCGACTTCTACAAGCTGATGCCGACGTTTATCTATCCAGAAAAACTCGGCGCCGATCTTGCCGCATGTCTGAAGAAGGTCGTGAAGAACGCCGTCGTCATCGCCGAAAGTCACATCCGAACACCTGAGAATGCCGAGACGGTCCTCGGCGAAGGCGCGTGCGACCTTGTGTCCATCGTTCGCGGACAGATCGCCGACCCTCATCTGGCGCAAAAGGCCAGCGAAGGACGTCCTGAAGACATTCGTGGGTGCATCTCCTGCAACCAGATGTGCTGGGGGCGACGCTCTAGGGACTACTGGATAAGCTGTCTGATCAATCCTTCGGCGGGGCGTGAGTTCGAATGGAACGGCGATCGATTCACCAAGACCTCTGATCCAAAGCGAGTATTTGTCATCGGTGGCGGCCCAGCAGGGCTCGAGGCGGCAAGGGTAGCGGCGCAACGCGGTCATAGCGTCGTCCTCTCGGAAGCCGGCATGCGCCTCGGCGGCAATTTTCTGCTCGCTGGTCTGCAGCCCAGGCGCGCCCAGATCCTTGATCTGCTTGGCTGGTACGAACGCCAACTGGACAAGCTCGGCGTTGACGTCAGGCTGAACACCTACGTTGAATCCGACGAGATCGACCTATCGGAGGTGGATGTCGTTGTGGTGGCCACTGGTTCCCATTCCCCTGAGACCGGCTTTCAGAAAGCTTTGCCAACCGTTGAGGCGATGCCCGGCATCGACAAGCGCAGCGTTTTCACCGTCGAAGCGGTAATGGCAAGGCAGGCAAGACCAGGCAAGCGTGTCCTTCTCCTGGATGAGGGAGGTGGCTGGCGTGGATGCGGGACGGCTTGGAAGCTGGCGGAAGATGGCCATCATGTCACAATTCTTACGCCCGACCCGTTCGTCGGAAAGGAACTTCAAAGAACGGCCGCCGATGTGCCGATGCGACAGGCTTTGAAAAGGCTGGGTGTTCAATGGATCACGGAGGTCAGTGTCGTCGAATGGCACGGCAACGGTGCAACGATTTTGGATCACAACACCGGTGAGCGCCGCTTCATCGAGGCGGAGGGGTTGGTCACCGCAACGACCAATCATCCGATGGACTGGCTGATGCCAAGCCTTCTTGAATTGGGCGTTGCCACGCGACAGATCGGAGATTGCGCGGCACCGCGCCAGGCTCCTTACGCGTTCTACGAAGGCAGAAAAGCAGGGTTGGAGATCTGACATGTCCGACGCGGTCGTACTCAGTAGAAAGGACGCCGAGGAACTTGCAATGAAAGCGTGCCTGGCTTGCGGTACGGCCGTATCGAGCGCACGTTCTCTCGTGGATGCTACGTTGTCGGCGGCAATCTACGGGCCACCTACCCTAGGATTTCCGCACCTCGTGGACTATCTCGATGGCTTCCGCAAGGGACGGATAAATCGCGATCCAAACCCGCGGTTGGAGCGTGCCCTTCCTGCATTTCTCGTTTCCGACGCAGATCGCGGCATCGCCCAGCTGGGTTTCGATCTTGCCTTTGCTGATCTGCTCGCAGCCGTTCGCAATTTTGGTGTTGCTGTCTTCACGCAGACCAACAGCTATACGACCGGAGAGCTCGGATATTACGTCCGCAGACTTTGCAATGAAGGTGTGGTTGGACTGGCAGCGACGAATGCAAATGCCATGATGGTGGCTAAAGCCGGAGGACCTGTCGTCTACAGCACAAATCCGATGGCGTTCGGATTTCCGCTCGGCGAGTGCACGCCCCCAATGATCATTGATCAGGCGTCGAGCGCAACCGCTTACGTAAACATCGTGAGGGCAGCGGAAGAAGGAACGGCGATCCCTGAAGGTTGGGCGGTGGACGCAGACGGTAACGCAACCCAAGATGCAAAAACGGCGCTGACGGGAGCCTTGTTGCCCTTCGGCGGCCGCAAAGGCGCAAATATCGCGCTCCTTGTGGAAATGCTGTCGGCTGGCCTTTCCGGTGGCCCCTGGTCTCTCGATGCGCCGGATTTCAGGTCGGGTACGGCATCGCCCGCCGTCGGGCTGAGTGTCGTCGCAATCGTGCCTGGGCAAGGAGCTGACGGGCGGATTGATCGAGCACTCCGCCAAGTACGTCGCCTGCAGGACAAAGGCGTGTTCGTTCCAGGCGTTAGTGGAATAGAGTCCGCTCAGACATCAGGGGAACTATCCATCCCCCGCAGCGTCTATGAAAAGATCGTCGCCATCACGACCAAATAGGCGAGGCTTGGAAGCCCTTCTCAAACTCTTCACGGGAAGACTGCTGCGCGTATCCGGCTGGTACGACAACGGATGGGGAGCCTCACGGCCCCACCGGAATGGGCATTGTCATGCCACTCATCATTGGCGTCATGAAAACGCGCCGGTTGGCCTTGCCAGCCTGTCGAGATTCAACAACTTTCCTGTCAAAAGACACGAAAGCCCCACGGCCAGGCCATGCTCCTTCGTTCACGATAACACCATCCGCGAGATCACCACCGTTCAGCTGTGGCCGTTAACCCTTAAGCACTCTACGGAGGCGGTGAATGTGTCCAGCACCGATCCCGCAGCAACCGCCGACCATCGTTGCACCGGCCTCCGCCCACGAACAGGCAAAGCGCGAATAGATGTCATCATCTAGGTCGCTCCGAGTCTCGTGAAGGCCTTGGTTGGCAGCAGCATCTCCTTGCTCGCCCTCAAAGGCATTCGCATATACGCCGATTTTGAGGGGCGAGGCACGATCCTTGAAAATCTGGGCCGCCGCGCCGACGGCCGCACGCATGACTTCCGGCTTGCTGCAGTTGAACAGGAGCGCCTCCGTACCCGATTGCGCCGCCCATGACGCAGCCTGCTCTACCAACTCGCCCGAGCGGAGCTTTGGTGGTGCGCCGCTTGTCTGCACTGCATCGTCGGCCAGGGTGAATGAGATCCAGAATGGTTTTCCGGTTTGCGCAACCGCCTCGCGAACGGCATCCCCTTCGGCGATGAGGCTCAGCGTTTCGCCTAGCCAGACATCGACATAAGGAGCGAGATTTTGCACGAGTACCGCAAGATACTTCTGTACCCGCAGAGGATCAAAATTCTGCGGCTCGTAGGAACCGAAAACGGGCGGTAGCGAACCGGCAACCAGGACCTTGCGGTCCCTGCAGGCATCCGCGGCGTCGCGGGCAAGCTTGCCTGAGCGCGCGATCAATGCGGCGCCTTCCTCCCAAAATCGGTCCTCGCCGATGTGAAACGGCACGACAGCATAGCTGTTGGTCGTAGTGACGTCGGAGCCCGCGGCAACGAATTCGTCGTGGACCTTGCGAACAATGTCTGGCGAATTGATAAGCGCGAGAGCCGACCATTCCGGCTGCTTCAGCTCGGCGCCAAGCCGTAAGAGTTCGCGGCTCATGCCGCCGTCGAGGATGCAGACTTCATTCATGGAAGGATTCCGAACTTGGATCAGGGGGTTATCAGGAGCCAGAGAGCCGCAATCATCGTTGGAGCCGCTGGAAGTCGAGAAGACATGATCGTTCCTCTTGTTACCGTCGCACCGGCACCTCCGCCTCAAGCTGGCGGAAGACGCGGGCAATAGTGGCGGTGAGAATGAGATAGAACACCGTCACCACGATCAGCGGCTCGTAGACGAGCAATGTGTCCTGGCGCACCTTGCTTGCGACCGCATAGAGATCCATCACGGTGACAGTGAAGGCGAGTGGGGTCGCTTTCAGCTGCATGACGATTTCACCACCAATCGTTGGTAATGCTATGCGGATGGCCCGCGGCAGCCAGATGCGCCGGATTAGCGTGAAGCGCGACATGCCGAATGCGCGGCCTGCTTCCAACTCACCTTTCGGTACGGCAAGCAGCGCGCCGCGCAACACTTCCGCTTCGTAGGCGGCGTAGTTCAGGGTGAAACTCACGGCCGCAAAGAAGAAACCCTCGCGCAGCATGGGCCAGAACAGGCTCTGGCGGATACCGGGAATCATCGGCAGTAGCGAACCAACACCATAGTAGAGAAGCCAAAGCTGGATGAGCAGAGGCGTGCCGCGGAAGAAGGTGCAATAGCCCCTAGCGAAATACCTGACGAGGGGGCCGCCGCTTACCTGCGCAAAGGCAAGACCGATCGCAATTGCGAAGCCGAAGACGACCGAGATCACCAGGAGCAGAACGGTCTGTGCGGCGCCTGCCAGTAGAAGCGGCCAGTAAGAGGCCATCCATGTGAAGGTCATGCTGCCCACTCCTCAGACGGGCTTCGGTTGGCCGCGCCGCACATGACGCTCGATCAGACTGAAGACGACGTTGGAGACGAGCGTGATGGCGAGGTAAAGAAGCGCTGCGGCCAGGAAGAAGATGAAGTAATGCTTGGTACTTGCGCCGGCCAGGCGAGTGGCGAGCGCGAGTTCCTGGTAACCGACGACGGCAACCAGCGCGCTGTCCTTGGTGATCGACATCCAGAGATTGGCAAGGCCCGGCAACGCGTTCGGCAATAGTGCCGGCAGGATGACACGACGAAAACGCAATTGTGGCCCCATGCCGAAGGCCTTCGCCGCCTCGATTTCGCCAGCGGGAATGGCGAGGATCGCTCCCCTCAGCACTTCCGTCATGTAGGCACCCTGTACGAAGCCGAGCACAGCGACGGCGACGACGAAGCCATTCACCTCGATCTCCGGCAGACGAAACGTTGCCAGCAGCCGATTGAGGCCGTCCATGCCGGCATAATAGAGCCCGACGATCAAGATCAGTTCCGGAATGGCTCGAATAGCCGTCGTATAGAGATCGAGTACCAGACGAAGCGGCCGGTTGCCGGAAAGCTTGCCAAGAGCGCCTCCCGTCCCGAGCAGAAGGCCGATCAGGAAGGCGCCGGCAGAAATCGCAATCGTGGAGACGGCACCCACGAGCAACGTCCCACCCCATCCAGGTGGATAGGGTGAAAGAAGCTCGAGGATTCCTTGGGTGGCCGCCATCGTCCGGACCGTTTACTTTGCGCCGTAAATGTCGAAGTCGAAGTACGTCTTGGTGATTTCGTCATACTTGCCGCTGGCGCGTACCGCAGCGATCGCGGCGTTGAGCTTTGCCTTCAGTTCGGTATCTTCCTGGCGCAGGCCGCCGGACACTCCTGCCCCGAGAATCTCCTTGTCATCTGCAACATCACCGGCCTTGGCGCAGCAATCCTTGCCGCTATCGCTTTTCAGAAAGGCATCCAGAGCAAGCGAATCCCCGAATACGTAGTCGATGCGTCCGGCAGCGAGGTCCTGGAACGCCTCATCGAGCGTCTGATAGGTCTTCTCGTCCGCGACCCCGGCAAAATACTTCTTGAAGTAGTCCGACTGGATGGTGGAGACCTGGATGCCGATGGTCTTGCCCTTCACATCCTCTGCACTTGCGCCGACCTTCTCACCCTTCGGCCCGATCAGCGTGCTGGGGGTGTTGTAATATTTGTCGGTGAAATCGATGACCTTCGAACGCTCAGGGGTATTCGACATGGACGACCAAATGACGTCGAACTTCTTGCTCTGCAGGGCAGGAATGAGGCCATCCCAGGACAGCTCCACGATTGAGCATTGCTCTTTCATCTCTCCGCAGACGGCGTTCATCAGATCGATTTCCCAGCCCTGCCATTGACCGGAGGCATCCTTGGCGAAGAACGGCGGATAAGATTCGTTCATAATACCGAAACGAACCTCAGCCTGAGCGGTGATGGCCGAAAAAGCCAGCGTAGCGCCGGCAAGAAGCATGGGGAGTAGTTTCATTTTTCAATATTCTCCTGATGTTGTCGTATGTGAAAGCGCCAAGGATCAGCGCGTGAGCATGCCGGTGAATTCGCGGCAGCGCGCGCTAAGGGGAGCGTCGAAGATCTGTTCGGGGCGCCCCTCTTCCTCGATCCGCCCCTGGTGCAGGAAGAGGATGTGGCTCGAGACATCGCGCGCAAAACGCATCTCGTGGGTAACGATGAGCATGGTTCGCCCCTCCTCGGCGAGGTCGCGTATGACCTTGAGCACCTCGCTTACCAGCTCCGGGTCGAGTGCCGACGTCGGCTCGTCGAAGAGCATCACTGACGGCTCGATGCAAAGTGCGCGGGCGATCGCCGCTCTTTGCTGCTGGCCGCCGGAGAGAAAAGCTGGGTAGGCATCGCGCTTGTCGTAAAGGCCTACCTTGGCCAGGAGCGCTTCTGCCTTCTCGATTGCCTCGCGGCGCGGAATGCGCAGGACGTGAACCGGGGCCTCGATAATGTTTTCGAGCACTGTCTTGTGTGCCCACAGATTGAAACTCTGGAAGACCATGCCGAGGCCGGCGCGCATCCGCTCGATCTGCCGCCAGCTCTTTGGCTGCAATTGCCCCCGATGCGTCCGCTTCCAGGCGACTTCCTCACCATTCACGATGATACGACCGCGGTCGGGAACGTCTAACAGATTGATGCAGCGCAGAAAGGTGCTCTTTCCAGACCCGGACGATCCGATGATCGAAATCACGTCACCCTGACGGGCCCTTGCCGAAACGCCCTTGAGGACTTCGTGCGAGCCGAAGCTCTTGTGTAGATCATCGACACATAGTGCCTGAGAAGTTGGTTCTGGCATTCACAATTCCGTAAAAGCAATTTGAGCAGAATATCGCGGATGTGCGCTAATTTTGCGCGCAAAGCTAAACTAAAATGAATAATATGTGCAAAAATCTCTTCCCATTGCTTGTTTTCGGATAGAACGAACGAAGCAGCTTACGGCGCGATGGCCAAAGGAGACAAAATGGAAAAACTGGATCACTTTGACCGCGACATTCTCCAGCTCGTTCAGCGCAATTGCCAGCGAACCGCCGAGAGCATCGCCGACGACGTCGGCCTCTCAACGTCGGCCGTTCAACGGCGTCTGAAGCGCCTGCGCGAAGATGGGATCATCAAGGCGGAGGTGGCGGTCGTCGAGCGCAAGGCAACCGGCACACCTATGGTGTTTATCGTCGGCATGGAAATTGAGCGGGACAATTACGATGCACTGGCGAAATTCCGGCTTTGGGCGGAAAAACAGGATCATATCCAGCAGGTCTACTATGTCACGGGAGCCGTGGATCTCATTGCCATCGTCACCGCCCGTGACGTCGAGCACTATGACGATATTGCAGCCTTGATCATGGCGGAAAACCCTCAGATCCGGCGCATGCACACCAATGTAGTACTTCGCGACGTAAAGCTTGGGCTCTTCGTCCCGCTGGCAGCTGGAGCCGACGACTGATAGGGAACTGCACGCACGTCGCATTCGACGCCGGTATTGTCTTTACAAGCCAGCGGCTGCGACAGCGCCGGCGGTGCTCGTCACAGTCCGCGACCCTGGCCGGACGGATACCGGAACTACGCGCGATCAAGGCGAAGTAACAATACCCGGCCGGCTTCAAGCGGATCGGCACGCCACCGGAGCAGGACGCACAGCTTAAGGTTACCGGAAGAGCCGTTCGACATAATTGCGCCCGAGTCCGACCTTCTCGTAGTGGTCACGACAAAGCGCAATGTAGTTGTGTACATCGAAGAACCCGTCCGGCTCGCCGGTCCCGTCGAGCCAGATCAGTGGCCCCTTGACCTGGAAGAACACCTTCATTGGCTGTTCGTGCTCGTAGGCGACCAGCGTATGGCCCTCGCCCGGCGTCTCGTAGACAAAATCGCCAGCCGTTGCCGTCCACTCATGCTCGAGGTATCCCCACTTGCCCGAGATCGTATAGGCGAAAACCTCGTGCGGATGATAGTGCCGGTTTACAAGGCCTGCCTTCTTGGCCATGAGGATGTCGCACCACTTGTTCTGCGTCGGCGAAATCCAGAGCGGACGCGAAGAGACAGTATCCGTGAACGGAACATAATAGCGTTCATCCTCTGTCGGCGCATCTTGAAGGTAGACCTCGGGCAGCGCGTCTGGCTGAAAGACCTTGCTGATCGGCTGCAAGTCTTTCCAGAATTCTGTGGTCGCGAGTTCAGGCATGCTTTCCTCCCATTTTCATAGTCTCAGGCGCGCACACGCACGTCGAGCAGCGCCATGCTCCGGTTTTCGTCGATGTGGCGGATGGCGCCCGCAAGCGCGGCCTCAAGATCGCCCCCACGCTCAACTCTTTCGGCGTATGCCCGGCTCGCCTGCGCAATCTTGGTAAAGTCCGGGATTGGCGAAAGCGACGTCAGCGGCATCCGGTTTGCTTTGGCGGCATAGCCGTCCGGATAGATGCCAACCACGGATTGGCGCACGGCCCCCCATTCCGCATTGTTGACGATGATCAAAAGGATCGGAAGCGCCAGTGCCTCGGCGATCTGGTGGCAGGCAACCGGATTGGAAAAGATGTAGGAGCCGTCGCCCATCGTCGCCACGACGAGGCGGTCGCGATCTGCAAGCTGCATCCCGAGCGCGGCAGGGAAGGCCCAGCCAAGACCACCTGAATGCGGCTCCTGATACCAGCCATGATGGTCAGCAATTTGCATCGGGGCAAGCGGACATCCAAGCTCCGACAAAACCGTCGCCGGACGGCCGCCGATTGTCTTGGATAGCGCAAGGCTCACCCACTCCTTGGTCATTGGCTCAGCGCATCCGGCCTCTGCTCGCGCCAGCACCGCCGCCCGTGCCTCACCATTGCGCTTGGTCAAGGTTGCGGATCTACGCTCAATGTCCGTTGCCGGAGACAATCGCGACATCGCCGCACGCAACGCTGCCAATCCATCGGCCACGTCGCAGGCGATTGTCACGTGCGAAGGGAAATAGCGGACCGGAAAGCGCTGGAACAACGGATCCTGCCCGAGCTGGATGACCTTGCACCCATCGTTCAACGAATGAATGTCGGGCGACCATGGAGCGAGTGCATCGATAACGAGCACAACATCGGCCTGCGCCAACAAGGGTTCGGGGTCGGCCTGCGCGGCCATCGGATGGTCACTCGGGAGCGCAAGCTGCACGGCCCAATACTGGCAAACCGGAATTGCCCATTCCTCGACAAGGGCACGAAGCTCTGCAAACCCGTGTTTTGATCCAGCACCGCGCTGCGCAAAAATCACCGGCTGGCGTGCGCATGCGAGGAGCCGCGCCGCCTCTTCAATTGCCCTTGGATCTGGCGCGTGGATAAAGGCTTCCATCTGCAGGGAAGCCCCCAAACCTTCTGTCGGACAAGGCTGACACAGAACCTCGCGTGGCAGGCTCATGTAAACTGGCCCGCGCGGCGTCGACATTGCAATGGCATGTGCGCGGTCGACCATCTGTGGCACATGTTCCGGAAAGCGGAGTTCGTCGTCCCATTTCACGGCCTCGCGCACCAATGCCGCCTGGTCGCGCATCTCCTGCCCCCAGCCGATCGGCACCGTGCGCGACCCAAGATGACCCATCTCCGAAGCCGGCGTCTTGCCCGAAAAAAGCAGTAGGGGAATATGCTCGGTCGCGGCATTGATCGCCCCGATCGCACAATTTGCAAGGCCGACATTTGTGTGCGCCATGACCGCCTGCGGACGCCCCGTTGCCAGGTAATAGCCGTGGGCCATCCCCATTGCCGCGCTCTCATGTGGGATGACGATCGCCTCTGGCAGGGGGATGCCCTTGGCATCAGCCTCAGCCAACCCTTCGATGATGGGAGGAAAATCGGTTCCCGAATTGGCGAAAATATAGTCGATGCCGATCGCCTTGAGCCGTGCCAGTAACGCCCCGCCAGCGGTCATCGTCTCCCCCCTGGCTTGGCGCTCGATGTTGCTGTCCATGTATCGTTCCCCGTTGTCTAGACGCTCATGCCGCCGTCGACCATGAGCGTCGCTCCAGTGACGAAGCTCGACTGGTCCGAGGCAAGGTAGAGCACCGATCTCGCAACCTCGCCGGCGGTTCCATGTCGTCCGAGCGGAATGATTTGGTTGAAGAATTCAGTGCCATCAGCACCAATCGCAGCACCCAGCCCCTGTTCAACGGCGAGCTGGAAGCTGTTGTCGATCGGACCGGGATGAATGGTATTGACGCGGATACCACGCGGCGCCAACTCCTTGGCAAGACAACGCATGAGACCGACCTGTGCATGCTTGGCGGTGATGTAGGCATAGACGCCGGCATCACCGCGGACACCGGCGACAGACGAGGTAATCACGATGCTGCCACCGTCGCGCATGGCAGGCACAACGAACTTCGCGGCAAGGAAGGCCCCCTTCACATGGACCGCCTGTACGGCATCGAAGACATCTTCCGGATAGTCCTCGATCGGCGACACCGTACCGAAGTTGCCCGCATTGGAAAACAGCACATCAATCGAGCCGAACCGATCAACCGTGCGCTTGACGTAGCGCGCTGTGTCTTTCGCATTCGACACATCCGCCGCAACCAGTTCCACCCGATCCGCCGGCAAATCCGCTGCTGCCTGCGCAAGTGCCTGTCGCGCGAGATCGACGAGGGCAACGTTTGCTCCTTCTGCGAGAAACAACCTGGCGGCCGCCAGGCCGAGACTTCCTGCGCCACCCGTGACGATGCAGGTTTTCCCATCAAGCATACCCAAGGCGCTCTCCATCAGATCGGATAGTGGATCGGGCCATCCTGAATGGTGATCCAGCGCAGTTCGGTAAACTCGGCAATTCCGGCTTTGCCGCCAAAGCGGCCATAACCGGAATCCTTGACACCGCCGAACGGCATCTGTGCCTCGTCATGCACGGTTGGACCATTGATGTGGCAAATGCCGGATTCGATCCTTCTTGCAACGGCCATGGCGCGGTTCACGTCCTTGCCGAAGACCGCCGAGGAAAGCCCGTACTCCGTGTCGTTGGCAACGCGGACGGCCTCATCGATCGAGCCGACACGCACCACCGAGACTACTGGCCCGAAGCTCTCCTCTGCATAGATCCGCATGGCAGGCGTTACACGGTCAAGCAGCGTTGCATCGACGATTGTGCCATTGACGTCGCCACCCCCGGCAAGCACCGCCCCCTTGGAAACCGCGTCGCGCACCAGTGCGTCGATGCGTTGCGCTGCCCTGGAATCAACGACAGAACCAAGCGGCGTGTTTGCCTTGCGCGGGTCGCCCGCCTTGAGCGTCTTGACCTTGGCAGCCAATGCCTCAACGAAGGTGTCAGCGATCTTGTCGTCGACGACGATCCGCTCGGTGGACATGCAGATCTGTCCCTGGTTCATATAGGCCCCGAACGCTGCAGCGGCGACGGCCTGCTCGATGTCGGCATCGTCCAGAACGACGAACGGCGCTTTGCCGCCAAGCTCCAGCAGCACAGGCTTCAAATGCCGGCCAGCGGTTTCGGCGATGATGCGGCCGACACGCGTGGAGCCGGTGAAATTTACGCGGCGCACCGCAGGGTGGGCAATGAGCGTCTCGACGATCTCGCCCGCATCTTCGGGTGCGTTCGACACTGCGTTCAGCACTCCCTCGGGTAGACCGGCCTCGTGCAGCGCATCGACGATCAGTCGGTGGGTTCGCGGGCAGATCTCCGAGGTCTTCATCACGACGGTATTGCCGCAGGCAAGCGGCGTTGCCAAAGAGCGGACGCCTAGAATAACCGGCGCATTCCACGGCGCGATGGAAAGCACCACGCCTGCCGGCTGGCGGATCGCCATGGCGAGGCTCCCGGGCCGGTCAGACGGGATGACCTCGCCTGAAATCTGGGTCGTCAGAGATGCCGCCTCCCGAAGCATATCCGCAGCAAGGCCAACGTTGAACATCGCCCATCCAGCGGTTGCACCCGTTTCCGCAGCCATGGCCGCCACGAACTCGGGCGCCTTTTCCTGCAGCCGGTCGGCGGCAGCGAGCAACAGCTTGCGGCGCTGGCCGGGGCCGGTCGCGGCCCAGGCAGGAAACGCCTTGGCGGCAGCATTTGCGGCTTGGCGGGCATCTTCCACCGACGCTGCGGCAACGGTCGAGGCGACTTCTCCGGAAATCGGGTTCAGCCGCTCGAAACTGCGACCGTCGGTCGCTTCCACTTCGGCATTGTTGATCTTCAGGCCAAGCATGTTCATGGGGATCTCCGTGTCACCAAATCAAACCATCGCGCCGAGAAAAGCGCGCTGCACTGCGGGATCGTTTATCAGCTCGCCGGCGGGTCCCTCGCCAGTGATCCGACCGGCCTCGGCAAGATAGCCACGGTCGGCGATGGCAAGGCTCTTCTTGACGTTCTGCTCGACGATCAGAAGTGCAAGTCCTCTTTTTCGAATGCGAGCCAGGCTCTCGAACAGCTCGCCGACGACAAGGGGCGCTAGGCCAAGGCTCGGCTCGTCCAGCATCAAGAGATCCGGCTTCGACATCAGTGCGCGGCCAAGTGCCACCATCTGCTGCTCGCCGCCTGACATCGTATTGACGAACTGCCCGCCGCGGTCGCGTAGCTTGGGAAAAAGCTCAAAGATGAATTGGCGGCTCTCGGCCGCGTACTTGCGAGCGCGCCTGGAGTAGGCCCCGAGGAGAAGATTTTCTTCCACGGTGAGATCGCCGAACACTCCTCTTCCCTCCGGCACGAGGGCGATGCCGGCCTCGACGATTTCATGCGCAGGCACGCCCGATATCGTGTTCCCGGCAAAACTCACCACGGCACCAGGGTC
Organism: Rhizobium sp. BK060; assembly: GCF_014193145.1. Classification (NCBI taxonomy): domain Bacteria; kingdom Pseudomonadati; phylum Pseudomonadota; class Alphaproteobacteria; order Hyphomicrobiales; family Rhizobiaceae; genus Rhizobium; species Rhizobium sp. BK060. The sequence continues at coordinate 146,172 of NZ_JACHYW010000015.1, read as the reverse complement.
TGGCCGGGTGATCCCGGCGATCGACTTCAGCAGCGACGACTTACCCGCGCCGTTGGCGCCTAAAATGACCACGGTCTCGCCTTTGTTGACCTTGATCGATACGCGATCAAGCGCATTGTGGCGGCCGTAGTGCAGCGAAAGATGAGCAACCTCAAGCATGGCGCTCTCCGAGATAGGCGGTGACGACGTCAGCATTGGCGAGCGCTTCAGCTGTTGATGCGTCGGCGATCTTGCGGCCGGCGTTCATGACGACGCAGCGGCTGCAGACCGCGCGGATGGCATCCATCACGTGCTCCACGAGAAGAATGGTGATACCGCGATTTTTCAACGAGAGGATCAGATCGATCCCCGTTCTAAGTTCCGTCGGATTGAGCCCCGCCAGCCACTCGTCCAGCAACAGCAGTTCCGGTTCGGCTGCAAGTGCGCGGGCAAGTTCCATGCGCTTCAGGTCGATATAGGTCAGGTCCTGTGCCGCCTGGTGCGCGCGATGGGCCAGGCCGACCTCATCAAGCTTGGCGAGCGCCGCTTCCTCAGCCGCACGTCCCCATAGCTTGCCACGGCCGAAGGCAAGCGCGACCACAACATTTTCCATGACGCTCAGCGACGGCAGCGCGCGCACCAACTGGAAGGTGCGTGACACTCCCTTCAAAGCCACCCGGTGCGGCGCCAGTCCGGAGATGATATGATCGCTGAGCGCAATCGTTCCCCCCGTCGGCCTCAGATGCCCGGAGATCATGTTGAGAACCGTGGTCTTGCCGGAACCGTTTGGGCCAAGCAGACCGACGACCTCGCCACGCTCCATCGAGAATGACACCGCATTTACCGCCGTTAGGCCGCCGAAACGCTTGGTCAGGCCGGAAATCGTCAAAAGCTCGCTCATTCGGCAACTCCCGGAACTGCTTTGATCTTGCCATTGTGCCGGCGCTTCCAGTTCTCTTCGATGAAGGCCAGCACGCCACGCGGCAACACGAAGACGATCGCGATGAATAGCAGGCCGAGGATGATCGAATAATGGTTCGGGAAGTTGGCCGACAACCATTCAAATAGCAGGAAGAGTGGCACGGCACCCAAGAGCGGTCCCCAAAGCCTGTTGGCGCCCCCAAGCAAGGCCATGATCAGCGTCAGGAAGGAAAGCGTGGGATTGAAGGCAATCGCCGGCTCCACATACGTCCAGCGCGGCGCTTGGATGGCACCGACGAGCGTGATGATAACGGAACTTATGGCAAATAGCGCAAGCTTCACGCCGGCAATGTTAATGCCGCAATGGGCAGCAACGACCTCGTCGTCACCGATCACCTTCAGGGCCAAACCGATACGGCTGCGGCCCACACCCCAGCAGATGAGCAAAGTGGCCGTCGCCAGCGCCAGAAGCTGCCAGTATATCCCTTCCGGCGTCACCGGTAGGAAGATATAGCGACCGAGCGTTCCCGTCATATTGACCTCGTACCAGGTCACGAGCTGGCGTACCAGTTCGGCAAGACCAAAGGTGAAGATGACGAAATAGACGCCGGCAAGCCTCAGGGTCGACAAGCCGACAATGAGTGCGACTGCGAGGCCGATAACGCCGGCAATCGGAAGGAGCAGAACATAAGGAACGCTCTCGCTGAAGACTGCGCAGGTATAGGCGCCGATGCCGAAAAAAGCGACGGTTGCGAGCGACACGTAGCGCGTTGGACCGGAAAACAGCGCCCAGGCTGTTGCCAGGGTGACATAACCGAGCATCCCGATCATCAGTGTGACGGTATAGGGATTGGCATAGAACGGCAGGCAGGCCAACGCGCCAACAACAACGGTGATGATCGCGGCCTGTAAAAGAGAATTGCGGCTCATCTTGTGGTCCTTCCGAACATACCGGCCGGACGCCACAGCAAAACACCAAGGAAGATGAGATAGGTCGCCGCGAGCGTGAGCCCCGGTGACACAAAGGTCGCCACGAAGGTCTCCACCAGACCAAGTATCAAGCCTGCCGAAAGAGCGCCGAGAATATTGCCAACGCCGCCCATGATGACCACGATCAGCGCCTTCATGGTGAAGACGACGCCAGAGGTTGCCGTAAACGTCTGATACATCGAGATGACGACACCGCCGGCGGCCGCAAGAGCTCCCCCGATCGCAAACGCCGTGCGTGCGGCCTTGTCGACATCTATGCCGACGAGGGCGGCAGACGATGGCGAAACCGCAACGGCGCGCAGTGCAGTGCCCCATAGAGTTCGGGTTAGAACGAGATAGATGCCAAGGCCGGAGACAACGGCCATCACAAGCGCCAGCAACCGATTTGCGGCGACCGTTGTGCCAAGCACCTTCACGGGAATGTTGAGGTAGCTGTAGTTTGTGAAATTCGCCCCAAACACCACCAACAGCAGGCCCTGGATCACGAAGAGCAAACCGAACGTCGCCAGGATCGAGTCGATCTCGAGGCCCGCCTTGTCACGGGCGCGGGCAACAAGCGGGCGCATCAGCAGGCCATAGACGATGTAGCCGAGGAAAAAGCCCGCCGGTATGGCAATGAGAAGGCCGAGTACCGGACTGACGCCCCATTGGGAAAACATCACGTACGCCAGGAATGCGGCAGCGATGATTGTCTCGCCATAGGCAAGGTTCATGATCCGCGCAATGCCGTATTGGAGCGTCAACCCCATGGCGACGAGCGCGTAGGTCCCGCCGAGCACCAACCCGGATAGTATGGCTGTGCCGAGCATCAGCCCCCTCCTTCAATCGAGATGCGAAAGGGCGGTGCGCATTCCTGGACGCGCACCGCCTTTGGTGTCAGGCCTTCTTCCATTCCTGCCTGGGCAGCACCACTTTGCTCACCCCTTGACGGTCGGATGGAGCGACGCCGACGAACTGGCCGTTTTGCCACTGGCCGGTCCACCAGAGCTTGCGAAGCTGGTTCTCCTCGAGCTTCGTATCGCCCAGGACAGTTTCAAAGGTGCCACTGGCAAGCTCGGCCGATACTGCTTCCCGATCGAGTCCCTTGCGCTTGATTGCCTCCTGCAGCATCTGAAGGCTGGCATATGTGATCACGCTACCCCAGTAGTCCGGCGCAATCCCGGTGTGCGCCTCATGTCGCTTGCGATATTCCTCATTGGCCTTGTTGGCAGGATCGATACCACCAAGACTCATGATGCCTGTCGCATTCTCCCCGTTGTTCTTGCCGTAGACCGGAAAGCCCGTTCCGACGCCGAGATAGAGCACCTTGGGATTGAAGCTCGCGACCTGTGCCTGTTGCGTCAATGCGAACGTATCCGGCGGATAGGAAAAGGCCACAAAGCTGTCAGCGCCACTCGCCATTGCCTCATTGATGACCGGTGAAAAGTCGGATGTCGCCAGCGGATAGGTCTGGTCGTAGACTACCTCGATACCAGCCTCCTTGAAGGCCGGACGGGCCGCGCTGACAAGGTCGATGCCAAAACCATCGGCAACGGAGACCATGGCAACCTTGTTGTTGATCGTACCGGCCTTGTTGGCTTCGACGAGGATACTGGCCAGTGCCTTGGCGTAATCATGGCCGCCGCCCAGCATCCAGAAGCTTTTCTTCCAACGTTGAACGAATTGAGGAGCCTTGTCCGTCACAGCCGAAACAGCGAGTTGCGGATAGCCGTACCGGTCAAAAAGTGGCGCAACAGCAAGATTGAAGCCCGTACCCCATGGCGCAAGAATGAAATCGACCTGATCGTCCGTCGCCAGGCGCTCCGTCGCCCGCACAACTTCTTCCGACGACGAACGGTCATCATATTCGATGACCTCAATCGGCAGCTTCTTGCCGTCCGGCAGTTCCAGGCCGCCGGCATCATTCACGTCCTTGACCCAGAGCAGGTAGTTTGGAAGCGTGGTAATCCCGGCACCGCCGGCATTCGGCCCGGTCTTTGAAATGGCATAGCCGATACGAACGGACTTGCGCTCTTCCCCAAAGGCGGCCCGTCCGACGCCCGTTGCAGCAACCGCTGCGACAAGCGCAGCACTTCGCAGGACTTGCCTGCGTTGAAAGGTTTTCATCGATTTTCCTCCCATAAGCCTGCTCCCACAGGCTGTTCAGGCCAACGTGCCAACCACGACCCGTTTCTCCTCCTGGGGCGGGGCTGCGTCCATTGACATGTTCAATTTACGCGCCGTCCAGTCGAAGCGTGATAGACTTTTACAAGAGATACTTGTACTTTTCACGGAAACGCGAAAAGGGCGGCCATGTCTCCCGTCATCATGCCTACCAATCCTGCAGCGCACCCTTTGCCCCGAGCGCCCGAAGCCGTCGAGGCCCGCATTTTCCACGGCGCGCTCGCGCACTCGACGTGGACCTTCCGCGGGACCCGCAATCGTGCCTTCGTCCTTGTTTCCGGCAGCGGACACATCCGGCTCGGCACGCATGAAGTGCCGATCAACGGCCCTACCATCGTATGGGCGCCGTCGGGAGAGACCGGCTTGATCACCTTCGACGCCGGCGCGGAAGGCGCCTCGCTCGCCGTCCCAGACATCGTCCTTGGCTCCGCGATGCCGTCAGGCGCGGTCTTCGCACAGGTTCGCGAAGCAATCTCGCGCCCGATCCTTGGCGCTCGTCTAAGCACGCAGGAAGCGCGCCGCCTCTCGGCAGCACACAGCATCATTGAACAGGAATTGAAAGCAGACGTCCCTGGCGCGCAGGAAGTCATTCGCCATCACCTGGCACTCCTTCTTCTTGCAATATGGCGCCTGACCAGTCCGGCGGACGAACGACAGCAACCTTCGCCGCGCGCCGTCGTTCGCGGCTTTGTGCATCTGGTCGAGCTGCATATCCGCGATCATTGGACAATCAACGACTACGCCAACGCACTTGGCGTCACTGCCGACCGTTTAAACAGTGCAATCCGCCGCGCGACAGGCCGAACCCCGCTGGAACTGATACATTCACGCCTGATCTCGGAGGCATCAACCATGCTGGACGGCTCGGGACTGCAGATCGCCGCAGTTGCCGAAGCGCTCGGTTTTTCCGACCCGGCATACTTCAGCCGCTTCTTCAAACGCCTTACCGGCGTCTCCCCGCGTGCCCATCGCGCCGGCGTCGTCCTGAAAAGGCCGAGCGTAGAAACGAGCTACGCTGCCTGGCCCTGAGTCCCGGAGTAGCTTCCGCTTATGTCGAGGCGACGAGTTCCGCCAACACCCGCAAGACCCATGCCTCGGACTGGAAGCATTTTTCCGCCTGGTGCCGGCGGCAGAACCTCGCTCCCCTTCCCCCGGATCCGCACGTCGTCGGCCTCTACATCACCGCTTGCGCCTCCGGGACCGCCGGCGGGGCGTGAAGGCCAATTCCGTCTCCACGATCGAGCGGCGCCTCTCGGCGATCGCCTGGAATTGCACCCAACGGGGCATGCTGCTCGACCGCAAGGACCGCGCCATCGCCACCGTCATGGCGGGGGGACGCAATCGCCACACCGCCCTGCCGCGGCAAAAGGAGGCGATCCTGCCGGAAGACCTGATCGCCATGCTCGAGACCCCGGAACGCGGCACGCTTCGGGGCCTGCGGGACCGGGCACTCTTGCGGGCGGCCTGCGTCGCAAGGAAATCACCGGCCTCGACCTCGGACGCGATCAGACCGAGGACGGGTGCGGCTGGATCGAGATCCTCGTTGCTGACGTTGCGCTGCAAGACCGGCTGACGCGAGGTCGAGATCGGCCGCGGTTCCGCCGACACCCCCTGTCCGCCCGTCGCCGTCGAGACCTGGATCAGGTTCGCCAAGCTCGCCAAAGGCCCCCTCTACCGCCGCGTCACCGGACGCGGCAAAGACGTTGGGCCGGACCGTCTCAATGACAAGGCGGTCGCCCACCTCGTCAAGTCCGCGGCCCTTGCCGCCCGTCTATATGGCGACCTCGGTGAGGAAGAGCGGGCGGCAAAATTCTCCGGTCATTTCGCTGCGCGTCGGTCTGGCCTCCTCGGCCGAGGTCGATGAGCGTCATGTGCAAAAGCAGCTCGGCCATGCGAGGGCCGAAATGACCCGCAAATACCAGCGCCGACGCGATCTATTTAGGGTCAATCTGACGAGGCCTCGGGGCTGTAGGGACCTTATCGCGCCAGCATACGTGCGAGCATATTTCGGATGTGGTCCTGCGCGCCGTAGAAAATTGCCGCGACAATGATTGTGCGGCTATGTTCCACCGGTAAAAACCAAATAGCCGCCTTGTCCCGCCGAAGAAACCGAATCCCGGGATGAATATCAGGCCGCAGAGTCCCGATATAAGGCGTATTGACGAGGCGATCGATTTCGACACGCAATTTGCGAATCCGCTCAGCGGTACGCTCCACAGCCTCGCCAGGCGAGTCCCCGAGTTCGACATAGGCGTCGAACAGATGATCGAAGATCAACTCGAAATCGCGTTCGGCATCCTCAGAATAATCAAGAGTCCACACGAACAACCCGTCGCTTCCGCTCAATCATTGCCGCGACTCGGCTTTCCATTTCCGTCGCAGAAATCATCGGTCCGTTCAATCGCCGCTGGACCAATTCGCGAAGCGCTGCCGTTTCAACGGTCTCAGCTTCAGTCTTTTGCCGAAGCAGTTCTAGGCCCTGCTGAAGAACGGAACTCATGCTGGAGTACCGGCCGCTCTCCACCAGCGAACGGGCAAACGCATCCTGCTGGTCAGTTAGCGAGATCGACGATTTGACACTCATCGGTTCAACTCCTTTGAGCCTAATTTGCTACTCAGTAGCATATTTGTCAATCTGACGAGATGTCCGTCAGGCGACAAAGTCAACGACGTCGGTTGATTTAATCACGTAGCCGGCAGGGGATCAGTGCCTTCGCTTAGGATTGCGAGATATCTACGGTAGCTGAAAACACGGCCACGCTTGCGACCTGTCACCTCGTCGACAATCCCCAAGCGCTCCAAGTCAGCGAGCGCTGCATTGACAGTCGGTGCGGAAAGGCCTGTCATTTGAACGATTTGATTTGCCGTATGAAAGGGGTTTTGCTGAAAGAGTTCGTGAATACGAAGGGCCGATCCAGCTCTGTCGCTCTCGGTTGTGATTTTCTCCCTGTCCTCCTTGAAAAGATCGACAATCCGAGTGGCAGCTTCAAATGCGTGGTTGGCGGTGTCGGCTACACCTGTCAGGAAGAAGTCTAACCAACCTTCCCAGTTTCCATGTTCACGGACCTCTTGCAGTAATCGATAATATTCCCTTCGATGAGCCTTGAGGTAAAGACTGAGGTAGAGCAATGGTTTGCGTAGAACGCCGTTCACACACAGGTAAAGAGTGACAAGCAGACGACCTATACGGCCATTGCCATCGAGAAATGGATGGATCGTTTCGAACTGGACATGCAGGAGGCCGGCTTTGATCAGTGCCGGTAATCGTGATTGAGCGTCATGCATGAAGCGCTCGAACGCATCTAGGCAGCCACCCAACTCCGTCACAGGTGGTGGCACGAAGAGTGCGTTACCGGGTCGGGTGCCTCCAATCCAATTCTGCGAGCGCCGAAACTCTCCTGGATCCTTAGTGCCTCCGCGCCCGCTTTGCAGCAGTCGTGCGTGCATCTCTCGGATCAGTCGCAATGACATTGGCAGCGTTTCCAAACGCTCCAAACCGTACATCATCGCATCAACGTAATTGGAAACCTCACGAATATCATCGACCGGTTGCCCCGCTTGAGCCTCGGTCTCAAACCGCAAAAGATCGGAAAGAGTCGACTGTGTACCTTCAATCTGTGAGGAAAGAACTGCCTCTTTTCTCACATACATGTAAAGGAACAGCTCCTGGCGCGGGAGCAGCATTGTGATGCCATCCAGGCGACCTAGCGCACGCTCTGCCAGACTGAGGCGCTCCAATAGCGAAAGGACATCGATGGATGGCTCGGGCGGCAATGGCGGAGGCACGAACGCCCGTACTGTTTCGCTCGCTGCTGTTGTTTCGACAAAACGACCCAGGCGCAAATTAGGTTCGGAATTAGACATGGCCTAATATGAATTCCGACCGTTATTTAAGCAAGCGCCCTTCTATTTAAATAAGCATCAAGCTTAGGTAAGCGCGCTTAATTAACGTAGTCCGTTGTCACTGCGTCAAGCGCAGGCGACGGATTCCAGGCCAGCTCCATGAGACCACGGTTCAAACCTAATGATAGTCCTTGCGGCTGCGGATCGGGATTTCTGAACGTAATGTCCTGTGGCAACTTTTGCCATGGCGCGTCTTTCAGGCACAAATCGGAATGCCACTCTTTGTCAATACATGTATAGACATTATTGTTGAACGGTGGTTCTATCCTGCAAAAGTAAGGGGATCATCATGGCCAATACGATGTTCGATCTGGCAGGAAGAGTGGCAGTTGTGACCGGTGCGAGCCGCGGCCTGGGCCAATGGATTGCGCTGGCGCTTGCCGAAGCGGGTGCCGATGTTGGCGTTACGGCGCGCGATCAAAATTCGCTAAGCGAAACCAAAGGGAAGATTGAGGCGCTTAACAGGACCTGCATCACGAGCGCCCAGGATGTGACAGACATCTCGTCCATCGATGAAACGCTAAGCAAGTTCGAAAACATCACTGGCGCTGTCGATATCCTTGTCAACAATGCCGGCTACGAACAGATATCTCCCTCGCTCGACGTCGATGAACAGATCTGGGACAAGATCATCGGCACCAACCTCAAGGGCGCGTTCTTCTGGTCGCAAGCCGCAGCACGCCGGATGTCCCGCCGAGCCCACGGTGGAAGCATAATCAATCTCTGCTCCCTCACGTCCTACGTCGGCATCCCGACCGCTGTGCCCTATGGCTCCTCGAAGTCGGGACTGCTCGGCATGACGCGCGCGCTGTCGGCGGAATGGGCGCCGCTGGGCATCCGCGTGAATGCGGTGGCTCCGGGCTATTTCCGAACAGCGATGACCGAAGGGTTTTATCAGGATGAGGGCTGGTCTGCGAAAATGCTCGACAAGATTCCACAGAAGCGGTTCGGTGATGGTTCCGACATCGGCGGCGCCGTCGTCTTCCTTGCGAGTGGCGCATCGGCCTACATCACTGGCCAATGTATTCCTGTCGACGGCGGCTTTCTGGCGTCGATATAGAAACGGAAATTGACGCTTGACAGCACATGAACGATCATATTTGTCTATAGATGTATAGACAACCCTAGACAATAAAAACGGGAACGAAGTCTTCGACTTCCTGGGAATTTGCCGGATAGCCATCCGGCGTCCTCGCATGAACAGCTTGCAGGGTATTGCGCCGGTGGCCACCGACTTGCGGTGCGTTTCAGCATGACCTGTAGGGACGATACATCGTCGCGCCGTCAGGGCGCGGACGACAGCGGCTGTCTGCGCCTCTGTGCGCCAACAAGGGTATGAGCAATGACCGACGTCACTTTTCATGAATATTCAAATCTTGGACCGGATGAGCAGGCCGCGCTCTTGCGACGGTCTGAAACAGACATCTCGGGCTTCATCGAGAAAGTGGCACCAATCCTAGAGGCCGTGCGCACCGAGGGTGACCGCGCCGTTGCCCGCTTCGGCCGCGACCTCGACAAGGCAAATATTACAGAAGCAACGATCAAGGCAACGGACGCGGAATTCGACGCCGCCTTCAAGCTCGTCAGCGAAGATGTGATCGAGGCCATCACCTTCGGCATCGAGAATATTCGTCATTTTCATGAAGAGCAGAAGCCCGAGGCCATGTGGCTGAAGGAGATCAAGCCAGGCGCCTTTGCCGGCGACCGCTTCACGCCGATCAAGTCCGCCGCCCTCTACGTTCCGCGCGGCAAAGGTTCGTTTCCGTCGGTCACGATGATGACCTCCGTCCCGGCCGTCGTGGCAGGTGTTCCGAATCTGGCGATCGTCACTCCGCCTGCCCCGGACGGTAGCGTGGACGCCGCAACGCTCGTGGCAGCGCGTCTGGCCGGCGTGGAAACTGTCTACAAAGTAGGCGGCGCTCAGGCAGTCGCAGCGGTTGCCTACGGGACGGAATCGATCAAGCCGGCTCTGAAGATCGTTGGGCCGGGAAGCCCTTGGGTGGTCGCAGCCAAGCGGAGCCTGTCAGGCATCATCGACACCGGCCTGCCTGCTGGCCCTTCGGAAGCGATCATTTTCGCGGACGACACGATCCATGGCGGCCTTGCCGCGCTCGATCTCCTGATCGAGGCCGAGCATGGTCCCGACTCTTCCGCCTATCTCGTGACCCATAGCCGCCGCGTGGCCGAGGAGGCCCTCGCCGCACTGCCTGAGCATTGGGCACGTATGACCGAACAGCGCGTCCAGTTCTCGAGTGCCGTCCTTTCGGGCAAATGCGGTGGAATCATCCTCACCTCCTCGATCGAGGAAAGCTACGACTTCGTCAACGCCTACGCGCCGGAGCATCTCGAAATCCTCTCGCAGGATCCCTTCGCCCATCTCGGACAGATCACGGAGGCTGCAGAAATCCTCATGGGTCCGCATACCCCTGTCAGCATCGCCAATTTCTGCCTCGGTCCAAATGCCGTGCTGCCAACGAGCCGCTGGGCGCGCACGTTCGGCCCGCTGTCGGTGACCGATTTTGTGAAGCGCAGTTCGATCGGCTACGTGACAGCGTCGGCCTATCCCGAGTTTGCGAAGCGTGCCCATACGCTTGCGGAGTATGAAGGCTTCTCATCTCACGCGTATGCGGTCTCGGCGGTCCGCGACAACTATCTGCCAAAGCGGGGCTGATTGGATGAAGGCGGTCCGGCTTTACGACGCGCTTGATCTTAGGGTCGAGGAAGTCGACAGACCTCTGTCGCCCCCGGCAGGTTACGTGACGATTGATGTTCGCGCCGTGGGCATCTGCGGCTCGGACCTTCACAACTACAGAACCGGCCAGTGGATCAGCAGGCGTCCATCCACCGCTGGACACGAGTTCTGCGGTCGCGTCTCCGCAATTGGTGAGGGCGTCGAAGGTCTCGCGATCGGTGACCTCGTCGCAGCTGACTCCCGCTTTTACTGTGGCCAATGTGAAGCATGCAGATCAGGCCGCACCAATATCTGCGAACATCTCGGTTTCGTCGGCGAGGTATGCGACGGAGGATTTGCGGAGCAGGCCCAACTACCGGCTCGTCTGGTTTTCAAGCACGAGCCGTCACTTGATCCTGCAGTGGCGGCCATGGCCGAACCTTTGGCAGTCGCCCTTCACGCGGTACGACGGCTCAATCCGCCCCAAGGCGAAGCGATTATTCTTATCGGTTGCGGGACAATCGGCGGTCTCTGCGGTTTGCTGCTTTCACATCTCCACGATGGGAAGCTGTTGTTTGCGGATTTGAATGGCAGTCGTGCCGAGATGGTGGCCGGCCTCTGCGGAGGCTCGGTGGTCTTGCTGGATAAGTCGCAAGCAAGGACTGCTCTCGGCAACGCGCGACTGCGTTATGCGGTGGATGCAACGGGGAGCACAAAGGCCATCGCGCAAGGCATCGAACTTCTGGACGGGGGCGGCGCCTTCGCTCTTGTGGGCATTAGTCATGGGAAACTGGATCTGGATCCCAATGTCCTCGTCGAGCGTGAGATTTCCCTCGTTGGCTGCCATGCCTTTGAAGACGAACTCGCCGACGCCATCGCGCTGTTGCCAAAGCTGCAGCCCTCACTTCTGCAATTCAGCGAGATCCTGAACTCACTCGACGAAATTCCTGACGCGTACCACCGACTGATCGATGGTCGCTCAACCAAATTAAAGACGATCATTCGAATAGCCGATTGATCGAGCACACGCCTCGGCGTGAGACGGAGATAGAAATTGCCCGGCCTTTCAAACACCGCGCTGCCGCTCTACGAAAAGGTCAAGGACTTCGTCCTCGACAATATCGGAAACGGCAGTTGGCCACAGAACGAGAAGCTTCCGTCCGAGCATGAATTGACGTCTTCGCTCGGGGTTTCTCGCATGACGGTCCATCGCGCGCTTCGCGAACTGACTGCCGAAGGCTATCTGCGCAGGGTCCAGGGCGTCGGGACGTTCGTCTCGCCTCCCAAGGCGCAGTCGACGCTCATCGAGATCAGCAATATCATCACCGAGATCAAAGCGCGCGGAAGCCAACACCGCGCGGAGGTGATCCTGCTCGAGCGGATCGAGCGGCCGGATCAAATGCTATTGGACGCGTTCGAGTTCAGAAAGCTTTGCCCCGTCGATCACTCGATGGTCGTTCACTACGAGAATGGCGTCCCTGTTCAACTGGAGGAGCGCTACGTCAATACAGAGCTCGTGAAGAACTATCTCGATCAGGATTTTACGTCCATCGGCACCTACGACTACCTGCAGCACAGCACGCCGCTAACCGAGGTCGAGCATCTCATCAGCGCGATCCCGGCGACGGAGAGACATGCACGCCTCCTGCATATTCGTGAGCGGGACAGCTGCCTGGTTCTCAACCGAAAAACGTGGACGGGGCAGGCGATCGCAACGGTCAATACCTTCACCTATGTCGGCAGCCGCTACTCGCTCGGCAGCAGATACTTGCCGCCCAAAAAATGAAAGCCTTCGCGTCATTCCAGGAGTGAGAGATCATGGGGCAGCCCAACAGTCGGACCGCAGCCATCCGGGAAAAAGCCAACAAGCGCGACGGCAGTGCCGAAGCTCTTCTTGCCGACCTGTTGCGAGATCTGTTTGGGATCGAAGCTACATCGACGGTGCATCCTTTGCGGAGGAAACCTATCGTCGAAACAAGGACGATTTCTCGCTTTTGGGGCTGCGTCAGCACGTTCTCGTCGACTATGCCGAGCCTGATCTGTCGACCGAATACCTCGGACGGCGACATCCTCTTCCCTTTATGCTGGGACCGGTCGGTCTCCTGGGTCGAGCCTATGCTTACGCTCTTGCAGCTGCAGGCCAGGCCCGCGTCGACCGTGCGATCGAGACATTGCGTCGCGTGTTCTCGATTACCTCGGCTTTGATGGGTGTGAGCTCGATCGCCGACCTAAAGAAACGTGGCTCGCATCTGATACTCAAACAGTGACCGCGAACGCCGGCGAAAGGAGACAAACACTTGCATACGATATTCGCCCGTCATGACTTTGATGGGTGGGCATCAGACTTCAGAAGATGAAAGCTGTATGATCCGTTAAAATCATCAAAAGAGGGGTTCCCAATGAACTACAAATCCATCAGCAAGCAGTTTGCCCGCGCAGCGATCGCGCTCGGGATCGTCGGCGTTCTTGCCAGTGCGCAGGCAAACGCCCAGGATCAAATCCCATCCAAGCCGGAGCCGGGCACCTTCAAGATCGGCATCGAGCCATGGCTCGGTTACGGTCAGTGGCACGTCGCCGCCAGCAAAGACCTGTTCAAGAAAGCCGGCCTTGAGGATGTCGAGCTTGTCAACTTCAGCGAAGACAAGGACATCAACGCGGCACTTGCCAGCGGTCAGCTCGACGCTGCCAATATCGCCACGCACACGGCCATGGGCATGGTCGCCGCCGGCCTGCCTGTGAAGATCGTCTCGCTTCTCGATTTCAGCCTGAAGGCGGACGCAATCCTTGCCGGAAGCGACATCAAGAGCGTCGCTGACCTCAAGGGTAAGAACATCGCCTTCGAGGAAGGCACGACAAGCGACATCCTGCTGAACTACGCGCTTGCCAGCAACGGCATGACGATCGACGATATCGTGCGCGTGCCAATGCCTGCAGCTGATGCCGGAACGGCATTGATTGCTGGCCGTGTTCCCGTCGCTGTCACCTACGAGCCTTACATTTCAACGGCGCTGGCCCAGGACAAGAATATCAAGCTGCTTTTTGAAGCCGGCAAGGATCCGGGCCTTGTCTCCGACGTCCTCGTCGTTCGCGAGGAGGTACTGAAGCAGAAGCCTGGGCAGGTTCTGGCCATGATCAAGGCCTGGGATGCGGCTCTGGCCGACTACAAGGCCAATACCGAGGAGGACCGCACCATCATCTCGAAGGCCGTGGGCGCCTCCCCGGATGATCTGAAAACGGCTTTCGACGGCGTCCAGTACTATACCTCTGCTGAAGCAGCCAAGGCCTTTGCCGGTGACTTCAAGACCAAGACCTTCGCCGACGTTCTAAGGGCGGCCAAAACAGCCGGCCTCGTGACCCAGGACGTTTCCGCCGACGCCATGATCGACACATCGTTTGTCGATGCAGCGAACAAGTGACCTCTGGCCACCAACGGGACCGTAATGTCTAGCTCAGAATTGTCGTCGACAACGAAGGAAAGGCCCCGCGCGCAATCGCGCGCGGGCGTCGGTAGACCACCCAGTGCCTTTCGGATCGGGGATCCGATCAGCGGCCGGTCGTTTTTTCTGATTGCGGTTGCCGTTTTTGCGCTGCTCTTTGCCGTGTGGTGGGTTGCTACCGTCACCGGATGGGTAAAGCCCATCTTCTTGCCCTCGCCCGGAGCGGTGTGGGCCAAGATGGTGGAACTGGCGATGGATGGCACGCTGTGGGCCGATGCCGGGATCAGCATCTATCGAATGCTCGTCGGTTTTCTGATTGCATCGGCCCTGGCGATCCCGATCGGGATCATGATCGGCTGTTTCAAGACCTGGGAAGCGGCCATCGAGCCCTTCGTGGACTTCGTCCGCTATATGCCAGTCGTCGCCTTTGTCCCGCTGACCATTTTGTGGGCCGGAACAAGCGATATCCAGAAGTTTGTCATCATCTTTATCGGAACCTTCTTCCAGCAGGTGCTGATGGTCATGGACAGCGTCAAGCGTGTGCCAACCGACTTCGTCGGACTGGGCCGTACACTCGGCATGTCGGAGACCAAGATCCTGCGCCGCATCGTCCTGCCGTCCGCCCTCCCCGGCATCTGGGACACGCTGCGCATCAGTCTTGGCTGGGCCTGGACCTGGCTTGTGCTGGCAGAGCTTGTCGCGGCGACATCCGGCCTCGGCTATCGCATCGTCGTCTCTCAGCGATATTTCCAGACGCAGACGATCATTGGTTACATCTTGCTCCTTGGCTTGCTCGGTCTGATCACAGACCAGAGCATGAAGGCCCTCGAGCGTGTCTTCTTCCGTTACGCTTCGAGGCATTTGAGATGAGCGAATCCAAACTTAAGATTGAGGGTCTCGACAAGTGGTATGGTGGCAGGAAGAACCGCGTTCATGCGCTCAGCAGTATCGACCTGGAACTTGCCGACAACGAGTTCGTCTCCCTGGTCGGCGCATCCGGCTGCGGCAAGAGTACGTTGCTGTCTATCGTGGCTGGACTTCAGGGCTTCGACAATGGCGTTCTTCTGACGGACGGTGCGCCGATCGTCGGCCCAGGGCTCGATCGCGGCGTTGTCTTCCAATCCTACACACTGCTGCCGTGGCTGACTGCACAACAGAATGTGGAATTTGCCCTGCAGGCGGCCGGGCGGCCGGCAGCCGAGTGCAGAGATGTCGCCCGTCAGCACATTGAACTGGTGAAGCTCACCAAGTTCGCCGATGCATTTCCGTCGCAACTGTCGGGCGGGATGAAGCAGCGCGTCGCCATTGCACGGGCCCTTTCCTATCGCCCGAAAATGCTATTGATGGATGAGCCGTTCGGCGCACTTGACGCGTTGACCCGACACCAGATGCAGGAACTCCTGACGCAGATCTGGGAGGAGCATCGGCTGACCGTTCTCTTCGTCACCCACGACGTGGAAGAGGCCGTCTATCTGTCCGACCGGATCGTCGCGATGAGTATCAATCCGGGACGCATCAACGCGACCTTCCACGTCGGGCTCGCCCGTCCACGGAGCCAGGACATGATTTCGACGTCGGAATTCGTTGCTCTTCAAAAGCAGGTGCTTGCGGCAATCCGCGCCGGATCGCAAAGCGAATTGGAACATTGATTCCGCCAATGCGGGGCGGCTGAAGCAGCTCGCATTTGACCTCAATTCAAAGGAAAAGCCATGTTCGAAACCCTCACTGCCGCGCCGCCAGACAAGATCCTCAGCCTCTCGGTTCTGTACAAAAATGACGCACGGCCGACGAAAATGGATCTCGGCGTCGGCGTCTACAAGGATTCGCAGGGTGCGACCGTCATCATGCGGGCCGTGCGTGACGCCGAGAAGCGCCTTTATGAAAGCCAGACGACCAAGACCTATATCGGCATGGCAGGCGATGAAGGTTTCAACAAGGCCATGCTGAAGCTGGTCTTTGGCGAGAAGGCCGATCTCTCGCGTATGTTCGCCTGCCAGACAGCGGGCGGCTCGGGCGCGCTCCGCACGATCGCCGACCTGCTTGCAAAGGCCCGGCCTGACGCCACCGTCTGGCTCTCCGATCCGACCTGGGTGAATCATGTACCGATCCTGAAGGCTGCAGGCTTCAAAACCGCGACCTATCCCTATTTCGATCCAGTCAGCGGCACGGTGAAGGCCGATGCCATGCTCGAGGGATTGAAGCAGGCGAAGGCCAACGACATCATCCTACTGCATGGCTGCTGCCACAACCCGACCGGCGCCAACTTGACGATCGAGCAGTGGGGTCGGGTCGTGGATCTTCTCGTCGAACGTGATCTTTTCCCCTTCGTCGATCTTGCCTATCAAGGCTTCGGCGACGGTTTGGAGGAAGACGCTGCCGCCGTTCGCCTACTCGCAAGCAGGGTGCCGGAAATGGCTGTCGCCACCTCTTGCTCGAAGAATTTTTCGGTCTACCGCGACCGCGTCGGCGCCGTTATCCTGATGGGCAAGAACGCAGAAAGCGTAAAGATCGCAGGCAGTCAGGCGCTCGCTACTACTCGCGTGCTGTATTCCATGCCGCCGGACCATGCCGCCGCCGCCGTCCGCCTTATCCTCGAGGACGATACACTGCGCGCCGACTGGAAGTCCGAACTCGAAGCTATGCGGCTTCGTATGCTCAACCTGCGCAAGGGCTTTGCCGAGGCGCTCCGTCGCCAGTCCAACTCCTCGCGCTTCGACTTTATTGCCGACCACCGGGGTATGTTCTCGCGGCTCGGCCTGACCGAAGCGCAGGTCGACCGCCTGCGAGATGAGTTCGGCATCTATATGGTTGGTGATTCCCGCTTCAATGTCGCAGGCCTCAGGAAAGACCGGCTCGACGACCTCGCCAAGGCCGTTGTCTCGGTGCTCTAAGCCCAAGAACCTTTGTCAGCTCAGTGGGCGAAGCTGCCGGCGCATTCTGCTAACTTGAACGGGTAAATCTGCAAATTGAAGCGTCAACGCCATTCGCTATCGTGGCAACGCGTTCTGAGACGGAGGATCGTCTCAAGTAGATTTGAAGTTCGGGCTCTCCATGCTCTCGAAAGGAACCCAGCCGCACATTCGCAATTAATCGGCGCCGAAGCCCGGAAACGATTCCTTTCGATCGACCAGCGACTTATCGTTGCCACTGCCGAGATTGCTTTGCGCTCCATGGGCCATCCCTTGGGAATGGACCAGCGTCCACTGTCGCGCGAGGTGATGACCGGTATTTCAATCGAGGTTCGGTCATCCTTGTGGCGGAAGCACAAGGTGGCATGAACCCTGACGCAAATATCTGCCCAAGCCGAGCGGCGCGATTGCAACTCTTGCGGCGACGCTACACCTTCGTCCATCATCGTGCCAGCGGTATGTGAACAACTGAGGAGGGTCTCGTGAGTGACAGTGAACGACAAAAGATGGCCGCTGGAGAATGGTATTGCTGCTTCGACCCGGAGCTCGACGCTCTGCGCGTGCTTGCGCGCAAGGCAGTGCATCAGCACAACACACTGGATCCCGAAAACCGGGGCAACATTGCGCCAGCGCTAAGGGCGCTTTTTGCTGAGGCACCGGACGATGCTTTCATTGAGGCGCCGTTCCATTGCGCGTACGGCATGAACATTGCACTCGGCCACGGTGTCTATCTCAATGCCGGCTGCACCATCCTGGACACGGCGAGCGTGCGGATCGGCGAAGGGTCCATGCTGGGGCCTGGCGTCCACATCTACTGTGCCGACCATCATAGGGATCCGGCTCTTAGGCGCAGCGGGCTGCAGATTGACCGGCCCGTGGCGATCGGTACTAACGTCTGGATCGGCGGGGGCGCTATCATCCTTGGCGGTGTGATGATCGGCGACGGCGCCATCGTCGGCGCCGGTTCAGTCGTCACCCGCGACATCGCGGAAGGCGCAACGGTGGTTGGAAACCCCGCGCGGGAGGTCTGACGGACAAAGCCGCCACTTCGATGGTGAGCTCGAAGGTCGCGTCAGATTGATCCGACCAATCAGCTACCCTCCGGCGAAGGGATGCAAGTCTTAGCCGCCTCCCCCTTCACCGGAGAACTGGTCCGGGTTCGGCCAGCTTCCAGTTCCGTGACCGGCCAACCACCCAGCGCCCACCCGCTGCTTCGGATATCCGCGAGCCGCTGCTGATGCGGCCGAGCTGCTCGGTCAGTTTTCACAATGACCGGCTTCAAGAGAATCGAACGAAGATCCTAAAGACCTTCAGCATTGCCGCTCATACGCCCTTCTCACTCCATCCGCTCGTTTCGAAATGAGCGACACGATTCCCACATGTTGGAAAGAGCGATTTCACCGCCCGGTTTTTAGGGTGAGAAGAAGCGCACCGTCACGGTTCCGAACGTGCTGTCGTCAAAACCCTGCAAACATTTGAAACGTTTGTTGAGCAAGCTTTTTGAGTTCGGGCAAACGATCGAATGCAAGCGTCCGCCGTTAATATCCCGCTTCACGCACATGGCGGAACGCCAATACGAAAACCTCGTTCTTCACCGGAATATACCGATAAAGCGCAGCGTAACCAGCAGCACCAAACTCAATGATCAATTCACGCAACTCGGGATCGTCACCGAAGGGGCGCCCCATTTCGGGCGACGTTTCCAACAAAAGGAAATGATGGGCAATCGCTTCGGCGGCTTTGCGGGCCGCGTTGGGATTTTTAGCTGTTAGGAAGGTGCGGCAGCGGTCAAGGCCGACAACCGCGCCTTCCGTTAGGACTACTCGTGGCACTTCGGCGCTTCCGTCTCAGTATCAGTGCCCCAGGTCGAAAGCCAGGAGCGGGCTTCCGCTCCCGTGAGATGCCGTCCGTTTTCCTGATAAGCCTCCCATGATGCCAAAGCTTCCTGCTTGAAGCTCTCCCGCGCCTCCTCGCGCTCTACATATTGCTTGAGGGCTTCGCGCATGATCCAATGTGCGGAACGCTGTCTGGTTTCAGCCAAATGTTGGATACGGCCCTTGAGGCCGTCATCGATCTTGATCGAGGTCGCCATGTCTGCAGCCTTTATTCGAAGGTGATACCTTGTGATAATATAAGAAACCCATCTCGTCCTGTCCATGCGCAAAGCGTTGCGCGGCGAGCTTCCGCTTCATCTCGGCCCAGCCGAGATGAAGCGAGGCGACATTGGAAACTATCGGTATCGTCACCAAACTCGCAAACGGCGCATATGAAGGCCGCCTGGTCACTCTCTCCATCAAGGCCCCATCCGGATTGTGCCCATCACCGCCTCAAAGCCCAACGCACCCACCTTCCGCATCATGAGCGAAGGCGCCGAAGTCGGGGCCGGCTGGATCAGGCAGAACAGGGAAACCGGCGACGACGACGTCTCGCTCACCGACACGCCCGAGCTGACCCGCAAGATCTACGCCAACCTCGGGAGTGCCGCCGGCCAGGACGACCAAGACGTCTTTGCCATCATCTGGAACCGGCCGGTTCACTGAAGCGGCTTTGCGGATCCGCCAAGGCGGATCCGCATCCCGCCCTCACCGCGCCGGAATGACGTGGCGCGGGGCGCGTGCGACAGTCCCAGGCACTCGGACATATTGCGCGGCGCCAAGATCGTGGTCGTAGTCGCCGAGATGGAACTGCAGGCCGCTCAAGATGCGCTCGCACGCCTCGATGATCTTCTTGCGGTCCTTGATCGGATTGCTGTGGAAGAGTTCGTTGCGGGTTTCCTTGATGACCCGCATCGTGTCGTTGAAAAGGGTTTTCGTGAATGTGAAACCAAGTTCGGCGTCCGGGGCGAACATACCGCGGATCAGCACCCAGTCCGCCTGCAATGATCGTCCACAGCTCTCCCATTGTCAGGCAGTAGTAAAACTCGTCGGTCTTGTTGTTGCCGATAACGCTTCCGATATGCTGGGGGTTGATCATGTTGTCGAACACCCGCCAGACCGCCTTGACGAAACCCGGATTGACCGCAGTGCCGAGGATGTGAGGAAAAGCCGTGTATGCCTGCCCGTTGTCCCGGGCATTGCGGATCAGGACCCACCGGTCCATCCGGCCGAAGCGTTCCTCAAGGTAGTCGGCCAGTACCGACCTCAAGGCATTCTCGACCGCGAAGACGAGGGGATAGATCGAGGAGAACTCCTTGACCCTGCGGGTGTCGATCCTGTGGATCACCAGCCTCTGCTCGTGTATGGGTATCTGCTGGAGGGCCTGGACCTGGACCCCTTCGCGGATACCGTCGCGCAAGAGGGTCTGGTTGAGAGTGCGCATGTCCGCCTTGAAGTGATCCACCTGCTGAGGGGAACGAAGGTCAGGTATTCACCCAGGAGCTGTGATGTCGGTTGATGCCGCTTGGGGATGCTGGACACCCGGTCCCCCCTTGCAATGCGAGTCACTTCGCCCTACAACGTAGCCACTCGCTGAGTGGTGGCACAATGGTGTTGCGAGCCCATGGCGTTACCATGGCACTTGGAGAGTCTAAACGGAATTTGACTGGGCGTGGTCTTCACCGACTGCGCCTTTGGTCATTTTTAGGGTACCGCATGTTTGGGGGCCCTCCCTTCCTTCCCCTGGCCGTGTCCTTCCTATGATCCTATAGGACCTGGCTGCCCCGCGCTGCGGCCGGTCGCGCTCTGGGCTCCGCCCCAAGCTTGAAGTCTTCGCCTATGCGGGTCACGAACGCTGGCAGTCATTCCTCTGTGAGCACTACCGGCTCGCCGAGCGTGTCCTGCAGTTTGTCGAGATGCCGGTTCAGCCGGCGAACAACTGCGTCGTCGGCGACGTCCAAGGCAGCCCCGAAGTCCTCCACCTCGTTGGTGGGCAGCGAGGTCGTCACCACCAAATCCCCACGCGTTGAAACTCGCTGAGTTGATCGCTGACCTAAGCGCTCCTGCTTCGTGAGGTCAGACTACAAGGATTGCACCGAGCTTCGTTCGACCAGTTTGCACGGCAAAACGCGAGTACTCGGACTTACGTTGTTTCCTGCGACAACGCTATTCAGCAATTCCGCGCCTTCCAGACCCAAATCGTAATAAGGCAAGGCCGCGGTGGTCAGTTCCGGCTTCAGTGCGAGGGAAACCGTGCGAAAATCGTCAAAACCGACGATACTGACATCCTCAGGGATGCGGAGACCCAACGCCATCGCCGCGATGTAGACTTGGATCGTCATTTCGTCATTGCCGCTCATGATCGCGGTCGGTCGTTCCTTTTGTTGCAGCATCTCCGTCGCAACGGCAAAAACGTAGTTCTTCTCCGCTCCAACCGGCCCTTCCATGCCCAGACGGATACTCAGGTCGCTCTCAGCAATGCCAAAATCCGCGGTGGTTTTACGGAACGCCTCAAGGCGAAGTTGCGCACCCAGCAAGATCGGATTGAGCCGGATGTAGCCGATCTTTCGATGACCTTTGTCAAACAGATAGCGGGTCAGGTCTTGGGCGCCCTGGTAGTCATCTGGTTCAATGGAAGGCAACAGTTCGTTCGTCTCAGGTCTGCAATTGATCATCACCGTCGGAATCTGGACGTCGCCTGCCACAGGATCCACCGTGCGACGGTACATCGTTACATAAAGAACCCCGTCAATTCGATGGGACTGGAACATTTTCCAGATTTCAGCCTCTCGCTCGGACGAGCCGCCGGTATTTGCCATGAGGATGGTTTTCCCATGCGCATTTGCCCAATCCTGTATCCCTCGAACAATGTCGACCGAATAGGGCGTGGTAGACACATAATCCGTGATGATGCCGAAGGTGTTGGAACGGCTCGAACGTATGAGGCGCGCCGCCATGTTTGGAATATAGCCGAGGTCGCGGATCGCCTTTTCCACTCTCTCCCGGGTTTCCTCGGTCACATAGGGCTCACCATTGATAACCCGCGAAACGGTTTTGTTGGAAACTCCGGCCGCTTTCGCGACGCTGATAATACTGACCATGACCCGTCAACTCCTTGCTCCGCGATGTTGTAAATAAATTATATGACAACGTCGACATTTATTTCTGACAACGTCGACAACGCGCGTTGACAACGTCGTCATAACGCGATTATGGTCGGATCCAAGCAAGGACGCCTAAGCAAACGTCCTGGCATCTAAGGGAGGAATCAATGAAGAAATTTGCTGGTGTCAGCGCGCTTGCGCTCATTCTCATGGTGGCTCCTGCCAGAGCCGAGATCATCAATATCTTGGTGGAAGGCGGCGGCGAAATGCTGCAGAAGGCTGCGGCTGAGAAATTCACCGCCGAAACCGGCATCGAGGTGAACTTCACCGTCGTTCCCTACCAGGGCGTCTTTGATAAGTTCTCAGCCGAAATCGCCTCCGGCTCTTCGGCTTTCGATGTCGTTACTATCGATGTCGTTTGGAATGCAAAATTCGCGAGCCACGTCGAAGACATCTCATCCCTTTATACCGATGCAATTCGGGCGGACCTGCCGCCAGCCTTGCTGGCAGACGCGAAGGTCGGTGACAAAGTGATTGGCATGCCAGCCTGGGCGAATGCCGAGATCGTCTTCTATCGCAAGGATCTCTTCGATAAGTCAGAGGAGAAGGAAGCATTTCAGGCGAAGTATGGCTACCCGCTGGCTCCTCCCAAGACATGGCAGCAGTGGCGAGACGTCGCGAAATTCTTCACGCGCGACACCGATGGTGATGGCAAGATTGACTTCTGGGGCACCGACACCATCGGCACCTTCTCTGAGGAATGGATGGCCCATGTGCTGCAAGCGGGTTCGGCCGGTGTAATACTCGATAAGGACGGGCAGGTCATCATTGACAATGAGGCGCACCAGAAAGCGCTCGAATTCTATATCGCACCGCACTGCGTCGATCATTCCGTTCCAGAAAACGTCAACGAAATCGGTTGGGGTGAGGCACAGAACCTGTTCTACCAGGGCAAAACGGCCATGATGAAGTTCTGGGCGCACGCGTATAAGATGACGCCTGCAGATTCAAAGGTCAGCGGCAAGGTCGGCGTCGCACCGATGCTGAGCGACGACGCCGGAATCGCTGCTATTCCTGGCCCATGGTACAACGTTGTCCCATCGACTTCTCAGCACAAGGAAGCGGCGAAGAAATTCATCGCTTTCGCGATCGCTAACAATGCGTTGGGCATTGAGGCCCCGCTCGGCCTTGCCGCAACGAATTCCGCCTATCGCAGCTATTCCGGGAAGTCAGGTTATGAACACTTCGCCCCACTTCTCGAGACGCTGAGCGCGCCCGCGACACAAGGCCGGCCGATCAACGAGAAATATCAGGAAATCGTCGACGAGGCTGTCTTGCCTGCTGTGCAGCAGGCACTGACTTGCAAAACGGATGTCGGCGACGTGCTGAAGGAAGCCAAAGAGACGATTGAGGACATCCTCAACTAATCCGACATTTTCTTCAACATTGCGGGAAGATGAGATGCCGCCCGCAAGATCATTTCTTGGAGACGGACATGTCGGGTGAAGACCGATTTGTGCTCTACATGCTTGCGCCCGCGGTGGCGATCCTCGGATTGCTGGTCGCTTACCCGGTGGGACTCCTGGTATTCGATTCCTTTTTCAAGGTCGATACGATCACACCCCACATACGCGAGTGGGTCGGACTACAGAACTATGTCGACGCGTTGACATCGAAACGCGTCGCGGAGAGCGCTCTGCGGACCGTCCAATATTCGGTCTTCGCGTTGTTCTTTGAATTCATCTTCGGTTTTGGTGCGGCACTGCTGTTTTCGGCGATGGCAGGGGGCTCGCGGTGGCACCGTACGATCTTCGCTCTGCCGTTGATGGTTCCGCCCATCGTCGCGGGCCTACTGTGGCGGTTCCTGCTCGTCGGCAATATCGGCATCCTGAACTACGGGCTCGTCCGGCTAGGGCTCATCAGCGATCCCGACGCGATTGCATGGCTGTCCAGTGAAGATATCGTCATTTATTCTGTTTCCTTTGCCGACATCTGGCTTACCACTTCGTTCGTCGCCCTTGTGTCCTATGCCGGGTTGACGAATATCCCAAAGGATCTGCTGGAAGCCGCAAGGATCGACGGGGCAAACGCGCTCAAGCGGTTCTGGCACGTCACTCTGCCTATGATGCGGCCGGTGATCGCCGTCGTGGTGATCGTGCGTGGCGTGGACGCCGCCAAAACCTTCGACCTGATCTGGATTCAGACACAGGGTGGACCGAGCCACGCCTCGGAAGTGTTCTCGATGAACATCTATCAACGCATGGTTCGTTTCGGCGATCTCGGCGAGGCATCGGCATCCGGCACCCTGTTCCTCATCGTCATGATGCTTTTGGCCGCCCTCGCCTATTGGAAAATCTGGAGGCCGGTCCATGCGTAAAGGTCATCGCCTCGATATCAGTGGTGTGCTGGTCAAAGCCGCAGCCCTCGTGCTCGTGCTGTCATACGCGCTGCCCTACATCTATCTGCTCATGACTTCCATGAAGCCGGCGGCCGATGTGCAGCAGATCCCGCCGAGCTTCTTTCCAGCCGCTCTGTCGTTCGAAAATTTTCGAGAAGTCCTGCAATCCTCCACTTTGCCGAGGGCCTTCGTCAATTCCCTCACCGTCGCGGTTCTGACGACTGCCCTCTCGCTTTCGGTGGCCGTGCCGGCAGCATATGTCGCGACGCAATACCGGCGCCGCATTACGACACTTTTCCTTCTCTTCGCACTGATCACGCGCATGGTGCCTTCGGTGTCGCTGGGTGTGCCGCTGTTTCAGCTTCTAAAATCCATGGGTCTGCTCGACACGATCCCTGGTCTGGTCCTCGCTCACACATCGGCCGCGGTACCACTGGCGCTGCTGCTCATGTCCGCCTTCTTCGAGGGAGTGCCGAAGGAGCTCGAAGAAGCGGCGCGGATGGATGGTTGCACACGATTCCAGGCCTTTGGAAAGATTGTCCTTCCGGTCATGACAGGGGGGATAGCGGTCACCGCGCTCTTTACGTTCATCACAAGCTGGAACGAGTTCCTCTATGCGCTGCTGCTGACGTCGGAGGCGACCAAAACGGCACCGATCGTCATCGCCGAATACAATTCAGTCTACGGGCTTGCGTGGGGCGCGATGACCGCGGCGGCGGTGCTCTATTCGCTGCCCGTCATCATCGTAACGCTTGCACTTCAAAAGAAGATCGTCGGCGGCCTGACTTTCGGCGCTGTAAAGGGATGAGGGAGGCAAAGGCATGGCCGGCATACAACTGCGCAATATCAACAAGGTCTACGGAAACAGCTTTCACGCTCTGCACGATATGAGCTTCGACATCATGGATGGTGAGTTCATGGTGTTCGTTGGCCCGTCGGGATGTGGGAAATCAACCGCGCTCAGAATGATCGCTGGCCTGGAGAGTATTACAAGCGGTGAACTCAGAATTGGTGACAAGTTGGTCAATGATGTCGATCCCAAGGATCGCGACATCGCCATGGTCTTCCAGTCCTATGCACTCTACCCGCACAAGACAGTACGCGAAAACATTGCCTTTCCCTTGCTAATGGCAGGCCTGCCGAAGACGGAGATTGCCAGCCGCGTAGACGAAGCCGCACGCATCCTCGAACTGACGACTTTGCTCGACCGCAGGCCGGCACTTCTTTCAGGGGGCCAGCGCCAGCGCGTCGCCATGGGACGAGCGATCGTCCGCAAGCCAGCGGCCTTCCTGATGGATGAACCACTGTCGAACCTCGATGCCAAGCTGCGCGTGCAGATGCGCGCCGAGATCGCCAGCCTGCAAAGGAAACTGAATGTCACTACGATCTACGTGACCCACGACCAAGTGGAGGCGATGACGATGGGTGACCGCGTAGCTGTCATGAAGGCGGGCATCCTTCAACAGGTCGACACGCCGCAAAACCTGTACGATCGCCCTGACAATGTATTTGTCGCCGCCTTTATCGGATCGCCCTCGATGAATTTATACGAGGGCCTTCTGAATGGGAGGACGCTGACGCTTGGCAGCAACAGTTTCGAAATCCCTGACCGGGTTTTCGAACACCGCCCGTCGCTCAACGGGGCGTTTCACCGTCAAGTCATTGTCGGTATCCGGCCCGAGCACATGAATGACGCTGCAATCCGGCCTTCTTCGGCCGAGATTTTGGCTCCAGTCAGTCTTGTTGAAGCGCTTGGTTCCGAGTCCATGGTGCATCTGAATATCGACGCGCGGTGGGTGGACGCTGGCGACCCCGACGCCGTCGTAGACATCGGCAACGAAAGAGCCGCTGTAGCCCGCTTCTCACCAAAGAGCACTGTGCGCTCCGGTGACATTGCCCGCATCGCCGTTGATGCCGAAGAACTTCACTTCTTTGAGCCGGACACCCGCGCCAGCATCTGGTGATGGGTTGTCAGGCGATAACGGGAAGGCTCTCGCTTTCCGAGGAGATATACAGTGGTTGGTGAAAACTATTACGACGTGACGAGCTATCCCGTAGGGAACCCCCATGAGGATATTGGCGTCGTTATAAATGGCATCATTGCGGATATAAAAAACAGGCAGCGGTTTCCCGATCTAAAGGACGGCGGAAAACCCGGCGCGGTTATCTATATCCCCCCAGGCGATTATCGTCTTGTCACTCAAGTCGTCATAGACGTCAGCTACCTGAAAATTGTCGGCTCTGGACATGGGTTCACGTCTTCAAGCATCCGTTTCAACACACCGGCAAGCGAGCTGGCGCACTGGCACGAAATATGGCCGGGCGGAAGCCGCATACTTGTGGACATTTGTCCAAATGAAGCCGATGGCGAGGCTGCTGGGGCTGCGTTCTACGTCAAGCGGAGCGGAAATCCTCGTATAAGCTCCGTGGAGTTTGCCGACTTTTGCATCGACGGCCTGCATTTCATTGATGATGGTTCGGGGCAAACCGAGGCAGAAAATTCATACAAGAATGGCAAGACGGGCATCTATGTAGGCAGCGCCAATGACTCATTTCGAATAACGGGAATGGGTTTGATCTATCTGGAGCATGGAGTTACCGTTCACGATGCAGACGCGCTCGCGATAGACAACAATTTCATCGCAGAGTGCGGCAACTGTATCGAATTGAAAGGTATGGGGCAGGCCTCAAGAATAGCAAATAATTTTGTCGGAGCCGGATATAAGGGCCACTCCATTTATGCCGAAAATTATGCGGGCATTCTAATATCCTCAAACAACGTATTCCCTCGAGGAGCCAGCAGCCTCTATTTTTCCGGCGTGGTGCGTTCCTTGGTCACAGGAAACAGATTCCATTCCTTCTATCCCGGAATGTTGGTTTTTGCTGCAAGCTGCTGCGAGAATTTGGTCTCCTCAAATCACTTTCTGCGAGACCGCGAGCCATGGGCGCCGATGCAGAAGTACGATAACGGCCTGGATGATCTGTTCGGACTCCTGCGAATTGACGGCAGCAATAATTCAATCATCGCCAACCACATTTCGGAAACGATAGATACTCAATACATCAAGCCTCCGACTGCAAAGCCTGTGGTAATTAGGGTGGCTTCCGGTACCGCCAATTACATAGCCAACAACCATATCGTGGCTACAACCGAAGCATCGAAAATCAATGACGCACCAAACAGTGCCTGTTTCTCAACACAAGTAGGCGCATTGCTTTCAACCAGCAATCTCAAGCCGCTCGATGTAACAGCGGTGCTGGTTCAAGACGGATCAGAGCTGAATACGGTCCTGGATTCCGGCGGCGATGCACAGGTTCTCATGGACCGAACACTGAATGCCTTTAGGGCCACTCCGGTTCCTCGGCAATAAGCCGGACGCTCCGAACTCATCTCTGCAAACTCAGCCACTATCGGGGGATTTTGTTGATGCCAAACCAAAGGAAACGGGTGATAGCTCGTCGATCAACCTACCTTCGCGATACCGCTTGGGCTTGCGCCGTGGCCGACGGCTTTTGCGATCCAGATAGGGAACGAGAGCTCGGAATACATGGTGCAATTGTCAACCGCTGCGTAGGGTGTACGCCGGATATCCGAGCGCTACCGACGCACTCGCCGACTATCAGCCCGCAATTTTTCTCCAAGAGTTCCGCTCGCGGTGGAACATGCCCGCGTCTTCATAGACGCTGGATTAGCGATAACAGCTTTGTTTTGGCGGCCATTCCGGATCTTGAGTATATAGCAGTCCGCCTCGGCCCAGCGGCTACCCAGAACAAAGTAATTTATAGCGGCTCCAGCGCCCAGATCTCCGACCTCGGCAACTTGAACGCCATCGTGCCGAATCCCTGACCGAAGCCGAAGAAAAAACGGGGTCGCCTTCGGCCAAGTGTTCAACCAGGTAATTCCTGGCCGACGAGTCCGTATCCAACCTTATGTCTATATCCGCTTACTCGTCACGGCGAAGCGAACAACAAGTTCCAATAAAGCCAATGAGCTAGAAAAAGTTCGCGTAGAGGGAAAGATTGTATGCGAAGACAAAGAAAGATTCTTGAGTTAGGAGCGCGCATTGAGTTTTGGGCGAGATCGATCGACAACAATGCGGACGAATTCCCGTTCCGGATACTGCAGGGCGGGCAGGTCCTGTGGGCAGTGAAACGCTTCTCGGAATTTCCGGAGTATTATAGCTACCATCATCGTGAAACGTGCGAGGTGGAGTTCGAATGGGATGAATGCGTAACAGAATTCACCTGGGCCTATTGTTACGATCCACAGTCGGTCTCCAAGACAGGAATCACTATCTTGGAGTTCGAAGAGCAACTGGTCGAGCGCACCGGAGCCGAGATTGACGCTTGGTGTGCGGCCGACCCGCAACGGCCACGCCTGCACTTCTCCCCAGTGAAGAACTGGATGAATGATCCCAACGGGTTGTGCAAGATTGGCGACATCTGGCATCTGTTTTACCAGTTCCATCCAGGCGGCACGGATTGGGCACCCATGCATTGGGGCCACGCGACGAGCCGCGACCTCTGTACGTGGCTTCACATGCCGGTTTTCCTGCTGCCGGAGCAGAACCTCGCCCGGCTTGGCGCGACGGGCGGCGCGTTTTCGGGGAGCGCGTTCCGGGATCGGGACGGGAAGGTAAAGTTCTACTATACGGAGCGGCTGCCAGCCTACGACCTCTTTGCCGGCTACCGCGAACTCCAGAAGATCGCCGAACCCGACCGCGACCTCATCAAGGCCGAGCGGATCACGACCGTGCTGGAGATCCGTCCGGAAGGCGTGAAGCATGATTTCCGAGATCCGAAAGTTTGGTGGGACGAAGCAGCAAACGTCTATCGCATGATCCTTGGCGCATCAATTCACGGCGATCCAGCCGTGCTGCTTTACGCCTCCGACGATGGACTAGAGTGGCAATATCTGGGGCCGCTCTACCGCGCACCCGCCAATTTCCGCGAGGAAGGCGCCCGTGCAGTGGAATGCCCCGACTTTTTCCGACTGGAGGACAAGTGGATTCTGGTCATGGGCTTTGTGGGCCATATCGAACCAACGACACGGCGCCACAATCTCCTCTACGCCCTGATCGGCGAGTTCACTGACGATCGCTTCGTGCCTGATACGCCCGAGCTGCAATTGCTGGATTTCGGGACTGATTATTATGCGATGCAGAGTTTTGAAGCAGAAGGGCGTCAGATCGCCTTTGCGTGGCTTTTCAACTGGGAGTACCGCAAGCCGGCTGGTTCAGCCTATTCCGGAGAAATGTCTCTGCCCCGTGTTCTACGTCTCAGCGAAGACAAGAAGAAAATATGCATGCTGCCGGCGATTGAGGTCGACGAGCACTATGCCGCCCTCCCTGTCGCCCAAGGCCAAAGCGGTGATTATTCGTTGCCAAGCGCGCCGATCGAGATCCGGCTTTCGGGACTACTTGAGGGCAGCAAGCTTGTCGCGACGCAGGATGGTGACCTTGCCTTCGAGGTGCGCGTCATGAACGGTATCTTTTCGATCCGGCTCGCGCAGGATGATGGCTCAATCCGGTATGTTGCGGACCTTGGCGGCGGGGCGAACCTTCGTCTGTTCCATGACCGCGGCATCGTCGAGATTTTCGCCGAGGATGGAGCGATTTGTGGCACCCGCCGCGGCTACGTGAATATCGAACCCGATCATCTGGAAATCTCATCCTCTGCTTTTGTGCAGGTGTTTGAAAGGCATTGAAATGATCCTCTGCTGCGGCGAAGCGCTGATCGATATGTTTCCACCTCAACGACAGACGGGGGACGGGGTTCGTTCCACATGCTGAGATCGGTCTTTAACACCGCGATCGCCTTAGGTCGACTGGGAGTAAAGGTCGGGCCTTTGTCGGTGTTGTCGCGTGCTGTGCGTGTCGCAATGCGCGCATCTTTGCCAGCCGACGCAGATTGCCGAAATCAAATTCCGCGGCTCGTCATGCTTCATACAAAGGCTTGCGGGAAGTCCAAGCCAATGCCACCGTCTTTGATATCGCCGATCGGACGGCGCCAAGCGACTAGAGCACTCGGCCTTTTTTCAGGAGCGACCGGCCTATCGAACCCGGCATCTCGCTCTTTAGCGGCATCTAAAGCGGTCACCCCTGTTTTGCCGGAAAGAGCGACGCCGAAAGCTCGGGCGCAGCACCGACCAATTGGCCCATCGTCGGCCGTTAGGGAATGAGGCCTGTCGCTCGGTAGGCTCGGATCGTCCGGTCATAGATGCCGATGTCCCGGCAGCCACGCGCGACCAGCTGGGCCCCCTCGATGGCTGCGAAGATCGCCATGGCGTGCTCCTGCAGGTCTTGGTCGCTTGCGGAAGGCTTGGCCCGCGATAGCACCTGGGATAGCCAACCGACGTTCATGGCGGCGAAGTTGTCGACCTCAATCCGAACCTCCGTGGGAAGATCGTCAAGTTCCGCGCTCATGATGCCGCACAGGCACATGCGATTGTCGTTGGCGAGCGCCGAACGGAAGATCTCCGTGTATCGGTCCATGCACCAGGTCGCGTCGTCGGACGTTGCAAGGAGCTCCGCCAGAAAGTCTGCCCCCTCCTGCGTATAGCGACGCGCCAAGGCGGCGCCGAGGTCGCCCTTGGTGGGGAAATGGTAATGCACGCTGGCGCTTTTGATACCCACCTCTTTCGCGAGTTCGCGAAAGCTGAGCGCGTTGTAGCCATGCGACTGCACCGTCGCTTTTGCGGCAATCATGACCGCCTCGCGCATATCCGTTTTGGTTTTGGCCATCATCGATCCTTACCTATCACCCGATAGATAGTTATTGACGCCGGAAAAGGGAAGGGGTAAACGACGGCTGTAATCTATCTATCGATAGACAGGCAAAGGAGTCTCTTATGAAAATCTTCGATCGCCCCGGGTTTCCCAATCCGGCCCGCATCCGCATCGTGCTCGCCGAGAAGGGTCTCGAACCGCAGATCGAGTTTGTTTCCGTCGATCTTATCGGTGCCGAACACAAGCAACCCGCCTTCCTCGAAAAGAACCCCTCGGGCGTGCTGCCGGTCCTCCAGCTCGAGGACGGCACCTACATCGCGGAGGCCACCGCCATCACCGAATACCTCGATAACCTCGACAGCGATCCGCGGCTCACCGGCAAGACGCCGAAGGAAAAGGCCGTCATCCACATGATGCAGAAGCGGGCCGAGACCGAGCTGCTCGATGCGGTCGGCAACTATTTCCACCACGCGACGCCGGGTCTGGGCGCCGAGTTGCAAGTGTTCAAGAGCCCGGAATGGGCTGGCCGTCAGGATTGGGGCAATCGCCAGCGCGATAAGGCGGTCGCCGGCATGGGGTACTTCGACACGGTGCTGCGGGATCGCTCGTTCGTCGCCGGCGATGCATTCTCAATGGCCGACATCACCGTGTTTGCCGGGCTAATGTTCGCGGACGCCGCCGGCATTGCCATCCCTGACGATCATTCCGCGCTAAAGTCCTGGCGCGCGAAGCTCTTTGAGCTGCCGAGCGTCAAGAATCGCAGTGGCCAGATGTTCGTCGCGGAGGATCTGCGCAGGCTCGGCTTCTGATCCCTCCGCGCGAACGCGGCGCGAACACCGCACCGACGCCCAACCACAGTCGCCAATCGCGCCGCCCAGGCGGCACAATTCTCACGGAGTTTCCTCATGTCTACGATCTCAACACCCGACAGCGCTTCGCGGCGCAACCTGCTGAAAGGGGCCGCCATCGCCGGCGTCGGACTTGCAGCCGCCGGCGCATCCCCCGCCTATGCAAAGACCCCCGCGTCAGCCCGAGCCGGCAAGCCCAAAGGCGATCGCCTCGTCACGAAAGATGGCACCAGCCTCTACTTCAAGGACTGGGGCACCGGCCCGGCCGTGGTGTTCAGCCATGGCTATCCGCTCTCGTCCGACGCCTGGGAGGACCAGATGTTCTTCCTGTTGCAGAATGGCTATCGCGTCATCGCCCATGACCGTCGGGGTTTTGGCCGGTCGGCCCAGCCGTCCGGTGGTTACGACTACGACACCTTCGCCGATGATCTGGCGCACCTGGTCGAGGCACTCGATCTGCGCGATGCGACCTTCGTCGGTCATTCGATGGGCGGTGGCGAGGTCGCACGCTATATCGCGCGCCATGGCCAGAGCCGCGTCGCCAAGGTCGCCTTCGTTTCTTCGGTGACGCCCTTCCTGCTGAAGACCGCGACCAATCCAAACGGCGCGCCGAAGGAGCTGTTCGATACGTTCCGCGCCGCCGTGCAGGCAAACCGGTCGCAGTGGAATCTCGACGTCACCATGGCGTACTACAGCTTCAACCGTCCGGGCGCGCATGTGTCGGAAGGTCTGCGGGAGAGTTACTGGCGTCAGGGACAGGCAACCGGGTTTCTTGCCGCCTATCACGCGCTTGGCGCCTTCTCGGAAACCGATTTCCGCGACGACCTCAAGAAGATCACCGTTCCCGCGCTGGTGGTCCACGGCAGCGATGACCAGATCGTCCCGCTGGAAATCTCCGCGAAGTTGACCGCCGGGCTCGTTCCGCATGCCAAGCTCATTGTCTACGAAGGCGGCTCCCATGGGCTGCTGCATGTCGACAAGGACCGCTTGAACGCCGACCTGCTGGCGTTCCTTCGCGGCTGATGGCGTGCGAAAGGCCGGGGGCTGGCCGTAGCCCGCCCCCCGCACCTTTGCGTGCGATCGTATGCCAGTCTGGCAATCAGGACGCCGCGATCTCGTTCACCGACGCGGCGTAAAAGAGATCGCCACCAAACTCCTCCCCGACGATACCGCCCAGTCCTGCCGACAGTGACAGTGCAGCGTCCAGAGGCGCAAACGTCATCGTCACGCGCCGAACGAGCCCGGTCTCGTCACGCTCGATGACACCAACCGCTTCCAGCTCGAGGCCGGTGCGAAGTGTTGCCTTGTATTGCAGGAAATGGCGCTGGTCGATCGCCCCATAGAAGGTGGGCGTCTGCGACGCGTACAGCGTGCCGACGGCCTCGACCAGATGCTTGATATTGTCACGGCCCGAAACCGGGCGGCGCAGGACCGTCCCTCTCAGTTCGGCGTCACCGGCAAGATCATCGAGGAATGGGTGCTTTTCTCCGTTGCTGCTCGACATGTCGTTTCTCCGGATGGCGTGATTTCTGGGGTGGCCGCGTGAGCGCGATCCAGACTCAATTGCGACGTTCCTGAAACCTAGTGTGTAATTGCACTTCAAGCAATGAGCCTAGGAGCCGGATTGTGCCGAGTCTGGTCTTTGCAGGTCGAGCGCCAAGGTTCGGACTTGACACTGTGCAATTGCACATTTAGATATACCCCATGCTGACACCCACCGGTCCCCATCTCTGTTACGCCCTTGCCGCCCGCCAGAACGCGCGGCATCTGAGCCGTCTTTACGACAGTCATCTGGCGCCTGCCGGACTGTCGGTTTCGCAGTTCTCCATCCTGTCGCTGCTGGAAGCCTACCAGAGCCTCAAGATTACCCGTCTGGCCGAAATGCTGAGCATGGAGCGCACCACTCTGGTCCGCGCGCTGAAGCCGCTGCAGGCAGCCGGATGGGTTGTCGCCGAGAGATCCGATAGCGGCCGTGCTTTCGATGTCACGCTCTCCCCTTCGGGAGTTGCAAAGGTAACAGAGGCCATTCCTCTCTGGGAAAACGCCCAGGCCGCGTTTGAGCGGGAGGTCGGACAGGACCGTGCCGTGCGCATGCGAGACGAAATCCTGGAGCTGAACCTCGGCGAGTAGCTCCCTTTTTTACCCGGAAGTGTGCAATTACACACATGCTGACGCAACCGAACACAAGGAGATAAAAATGACTGACAAGTTCCTCGTTACCGGCGCGACCGGTGAGACCGGCCGCTACACCGTCCAGCGGCTGATCGAGAAGGGCCACGCTGTCCGCGCGATGGTCCACAGGGAAGACGAGCGAGCCGAAGCGCTTCGCAGCGCAGGCGCCGAGGTCGTGGTCGGCGACCTCTTCGAGCATGACGACGTGATCCGCGCCGCCGCCGGCACCACTGCCGCCTATTTCTGCTATCCCGTCCGTCCCGGCATCATCCAGACCACAGCATATTTCGCCGATGCGGCCAGGCGGGCCGGCCTCAAGGCCGTAATCAACATGTCGCAGATCTCCGCGCGCGAGGACTCCAAAAGTCATGCGGCGCGCGATCACTGGATCGCCGAGCGGGTCTTCGACTGGTCGGGCGTTCCCACCATCCACCTGCGGCCAACCTTCTTCTCGCAATGGCTGCTCTACCCGTTTGCGCGCAAGACGATCGTCGAACAGAGCATCATCGACCTGCCCTATGGCGCTGGCCGTCATGCTCCCATCGCTGCCGAGGACCAGGCCCGCCTGATTGCAGCGCTGCTGGTCGAGCCGGCCGCGCATATCGGCAAGACCTACACGCTTCATGGACCGACCGAGCTCGACCAGCCGGGCATCGCCGCAGCCATCAGCGAGGTGCTCGGCCGCAAGATCAGATACCAGCCGCTAACCATCCCCGCCTATCGTGATCGCCTGGAAAAACTCGGCCTGCCGGAATTTTTGATCCAGCATTTCTGCGCGATCGCCCTCGATTACCAGAACGGCATCTTCTCGGGCGCCGACACGATCATCGCCGAAGTGACGGGCGTGCCGCCGATGACCGTTCAGGACTTCGTCACGTCGCACCGGGCCGCCTTCAATACGCTGGACGCGGCGGCGTAAGCCGCTCCGGCGCGGACCCACGGAACATCGGAATCACCGGGTCGGAAGCGCCGGCTCTGACCAAGACGCTGGTGGCGGCGCGATGATCGCGCCGCCCGGCCGATCTTTCAGGAGAAGCAAGTGAACATCGACCTTTCAGGTAAAGTCGCCCTCGTTACAGGATCCACCGAAGGCATCGGATTTGCGATCGCCCGTGGACTCCATGAGGCGGGCGCAGCAGTCATTATCAACGGCCGCACCCGGCAAAAGGTCGATGTGGCGGTGGCGCGCCTCGGCGGCCGTGCGCGCGGTCATGCGCTCGACCTCGCCAGCGCCGAGGGATGTGAGGCCATGATCCGGGCCGAACCCGAGCCGGACATCGTCGTCAGCAACCTCGGGATTTTTCAGCCGCTGGATTTCTTCGAGACCGACAATGCGATCTGGGACCGCCACTGGCAGGTCAACGTCATGGCCGGCGTGCGCCTGGCGCGCGCCTACCTCCCGAAAATGGCTGCCAAATCGTGGGGGCGCTTCATCTTCCTCGGATCAGAATCCGCCTTCAATATTCCTGTCGAGATGATCCACTACGGCGTCAGCAAGACCGCAGACGTGGCGGTTGCGCGCGGTCTCGCCAAGCGCATGGCTGGCACGGGAGTGACGGTGAATTCGGTGCTGCCGGGCCCGACCATGTCCGAAGGCGCCGCCGAGATGCTCAAAGAGCACGTCACGGCCGAGCGGTCCATCGAGCAAGTCGGCATCGACTTCGTCAAGACGCATCGTCCGACCTCCATCATCGAGCGGCCGGCAACGGTCGAGGAAGTCGCGAACATGGTGGTCTATGTCGCCTCCCCCCTCGCCTCCGCAACGACCGGTGCGGCGCTGAGAGTCGACGGTGGCGTCGTGGATTCGCTCGTCTAGCGCTCCCTCCAAAGGCTCGTCCGTCAGTTCTCCAGCTCCTTAAACCCCTCACCTCTCTAGGCCGCGGCGACGTATTGCCCTCCAACCTCTGCGAAAGGAATTTTCCATGAGCACCAGTGCCATGCCGCTCGCCCAACCGAAGCGGCGCATCCACGCCGTCACCCGGTTCGAGGCTATCGATTTTGTGAACCGGGTCAATTTCCTGTTCGACCGCTGGCAACCGGAGGAACTGCTTGCGGCGTTCTCGGACGACGTGGTCGTTGATCATCCGCTTGGCCGAAGCGCCGGCAAGGACGAATTGGTGGCGTTCCTGAAGGGCTACGAGCCCATCACCATCGGCTGCACAACTGCAACCACGTAATCGACGCCGGACCGGGCGATGACATCATCGTCACCTACTACATCCTGCTTATGCGCATCGCTCCGTCGAGCGAGGCAAGCAAACTCAAGTCCGCGCGCCTATGGAAATCATGGAATATGACGAGCATCTGCCAAAGCTGATCTCCTACGCCATGGCTCACCAGGACGGAAGCTGGCGACTGGCGCGTGCGCCACAAGCGGGTCGAGAACGTTGCCGAAGACAAAGCGTTTCATTTCTAGAAGCGTGATGGATCTCCGACCTACCGATCCTCAGGCGCGCGGGACAAGCGCTCGACGATGGGCATCGTCACGAGGCAAGCAAGGATTCAAAAAAGTTCGGACCCCAAAAGGGGATGCGGAACCCCGCCTTGAAGAGACTCGAACCAGGGACCCGCGATCTCCATGCTTTTGATAAGAGCATGTTACAAAGCGCTTCATTTAAACGATTTTATTGCGTTTAAGTAGACATGTTCTCTTTTTGGCGCGACCCCAAATCTTGTGTCGACACGGTATCGTCTGTCGCTGATCATATCGCTTGAGGCTTGAAGTCGCTCGCGGCTACGGGCATCACGCCCTTGAGGAGTGCGATAGACTTTTCCAACCCTTCGACACTATTGAGTACCACATCCTCGTGCTCGACCGACAGCCAACCGTCATAGCCCGCCATCTTCAACCGGTAGCAGAACTGCCTCCACCATTCCTCGCCATGGCCGAAGCCAAGAGTGATATAGGACCAGCTGCGCGCTGGAAGGTTCATCAACGAGCCATTTTCAAGCAGGGATGTCGTGGCCTGAACCGGGCCGTTGAGCATCGTATCCTTCGCATGCACATGATGGATCGCCTCGCCCAGTGCTTCGGCAGCCATCAGCGGGTCGGCCCCCATCCAGAACAGGTGCGATGGATCGAGATTAGCGCCAATGACGGGACCGACCGCCGCGCGCAGTTTCAGGAGCGACGGCACATTGTAGACATACTGGTTGCCATGCAATTCCAGTGCGATGCGCTCGACGCCGTTCTCTTTCGCGAGAGCAGCGATCTCCGTCCAAAACGGCAAAAGCTTTTCCTGCCACTGGTAACGGAGGATAGCCTGCGTTTCCGGTGGCCAAGAGGAAATGACCCAGTTCGGCATGAGATCGCCTTCACGGCCGGCGGGCAGGCCGGACATGGCGCACACCGTCTTGATTCCCATGTCGCCGGCGATACGGATCGTATCCTTGAGGCATTCAGCCTGTTCCGGCTGGGCCGGATGCAAGGGGTTGCCGTTGGCCTTGAGGGCGATGATCTCCAGACCACGATTTTCGAACGCCTTCGCGAAGTCGCGACGCGCATCAGCGCTCGCCTTCATAGATTGCAGATCGAAATGCGGCGCGGTCGACCAGCCGCCCGTATTGACCTCGACCCCCGAGACACCAAGTCGAGCCGCGTTGTCGAGAAGCGCTTCAAAGGACATGCCGCCGAGGCTGTCGGAGACGAAGCCGAGTTTCATGAGTGGATCCCTTTTATCGGTTATAGAGAGGCGGTTTGTTCGTCTTCGCTATTGTGGCGCGCTCACCCGCCCGGAGCGCCTCGACGCCGGCTTCCGCGATAAGGGCGGCGCAATAGCCGTCCCAGGCATTGGAAGCGATGGCCGGGAACACGCCGGTGCGAACGAAGTTCAAGAACGCCTTGTTCTGCAACCGGTACGCTTCCGCGAAGCGAGAACGCCAATCGGGCGCATAGCGCTCATAGGCCATCATTTGGCCGTTCTGGCGCGTGGGGGTAGGAGAATTGAGAAGGATCGATCCCTTCTCGCCGACGAGCTCACCCCGTACGTCGTAGCCATAGGCCGCATTGTTGTTGATTTCGATGTTCACAAGCTGACCTTTGTCAGTCTCGAGCACCATGAATACCGGTGCTCCGGTCCTTGAGGCGTCGACGCCCGCCGGCTGGAAGACTGAAATTGCCGTGAAGTCGGCGCCCAGCACAAAGCGCGCGACATCGAATTCGTGGGGCGCGGAGTTGGTAATCGCCATCTGTCCGGTGAAGTTCGGCGGCGCTTCGACGTTGCGGTGGAAGTTGTGCATCATGAGCGCGCGACCAAGCGCGCCATCGTCAAGCATCGCTTTCATATTGCGATAGGCGGGATCGAAGCGACGCATGAAACCGAGCTGAACGAATTGACGACCGCGCGACACTTCGGCGTCGATCACGTCCAGGCACTCCTTCGCGCTCTGTGACAGTGGCTTCTCGCACAGAGCCGGCTTCCCAGCCTCGATCGCGGCAAGCGACAGTGGCGCATGCGTTTCATCGGGGCTCGCGATCAGGATGGCATCGACGTCGCTTCGCCTTATGGTCTCGACCGGATCGGCAGCGACATCGGCAGCGCCGCATTCTTCCGCTATCTTTCGGGCGCGCTCCGGGGCGGCATCGCACACCACCTGCAAGGTTGCTCCCGGCAGATCTTCGGCGACGATCCGGGCATGGTCCGCCCCCATGATGCCGGCACCGATGATCGCTATTCTGACTGACATTCCGATATCCTTATTTCTTGAGAGCCCATTGGCGGAGGGACCGGTCGCCATAGGCCGCGAGCACTACGATCACCCCCAATATCAGGATGAACCACTGCGGCTGCACACCCATGACGACGAGATAGGATTGGATGGAAGACAGCACGAATGCGCCCATCAGCGCGCCGATCAAGGAAATGCGTCCGCCGGCAAGCAAACAGCCGCCCAGCACACAGGAGGCGATCGCCTGGAGTTCCATGAGCCGCCCCATCGAGCCATCCGCAAAGCCAAGCTTGCCGGCTTCCAGTGCTCCGCCGAAGGCGGCGAGCATGCCGCAGATGACGAAGGCGGACAGTTTGATGCGGCCCACCCGGACGCCGCGGGAATGGGCGCTCTCGGCGGAGCCGCCGACAGCGAGAAGCCGGTTGCCAAACGGCATTGCCTTCAGGATTACCCAGAGAACAATGAACACTGCGATGAGCCAGCAGAGCGCCGTGTTGAAGTTGACGAAGTCACCCCCGCCGAGCACGACGTAGGTCCAACCCTTGCGGGCCGCATAGGGAATGGAGAACGAGAAACCTTCCGTCAGCGCGATGGCAATGCCACGAAAGATCATCAGAGTGCCGAGCGTGATGATGAGGGACGGCGTACCACTGCGCGTGACGAGCAGACCGTTGATCAGGCCGATCGCTGCGCCGACCAGCATCGCGGCGATGACGGCGACCGATGGATCGACCCGCGCCGCAAGCCAGAGATAAGCCAGCGCCCCCATCCCGAAGGTCGACCCGACCGAAATATCGATCTCCCCGGTTCCGATCACCAGCGCGACGCCAAGGCTCATCAAGCCCAAAGTTGCGGTCACCTGCAGGATCGTCCCGATATTGTAGAGATTGGCCCAGTTACCGTTCGAGGTCGCGGCGAATATGGCGACCAAAACGACGCCGATCAGCAAAATGCCGATCTCCGCGTGACGCCGAATGAGCGGTTTTGCAGACGATAGTGCCATCAGACCGTCTCCTTCTTTTCGACGACGCGACCGCCCTGGCGGATGACGTCCTCAAGCGCTTCGGCGGTCATGGCGTCGGTTGACGCATCAGCGACTTTCTCGCCGTTTTCCATGATGACGATACGGTCCGCCAGCTTGTGGACCTGGAAGATGTCATGGGTGATATAGATGACGAGCAACCCCTGCTCCTTGAGCTGCACGGCAATCTCGTTGACATGCTCGCGCTCGCGCACCGACAGATGGTTGGTCGGCTCGTCCATGATGATGACCCGGTTTTTAAACTCGACGGCACGACCGATCTTGACCGACTGGCGCTCGCCGCCGGAGAGGCGCTCCACCTCGTCGTCGGCCGACACATTCTCGCGAAGGCCGAACTGCCGGATGACCCGGGTGGACTTTTCGCGCATCTTGCCGAAATCGAGAATGGGGATGCCGAGGATGCGTTTGACGGGTTCCCGTCCAAGGTAGAAATTGCGTGCAATCGAGAGGTTGTCGCAAAGTCCGACGGATTGCTGGATCGTCTCGATCCCCTGGTCGATGGCAAGCTTCGGGTGAAACCTCTCGACTTTCTTGCCGTCGAAGAAGACCTCTCCGGATGTCGGAGCATGAATCCCGCACAGAACGCGGATCAGCGTCGTCTTGCCGGCGCCGTTGTCGCCGACCAGACCGACCAGCTCGCCGGCGTGAAAATCGACCGAGACATTCTTCAGGGCATGGAAGGCGCCGAAATAGAGGTCGAGGTTCTTGACCTGAATGAGCGGGTGATTGTTTGTCATTTGAGCGTCCTCCCGCATCAAACGCTGTGCCCGAGGAAGCGGGCCAGTTTCTGGTTGAAGATGATTGCGATGATGAGCACGGCGCCGACGAAGGTGATGTACCAGGACGATGGCGCGCCGAGCGCGATCAGTTCGTAGCGCAGGCTGACGACGATGAGCGCCCCGAGTATGGCGCCAAGGATCGAGCCGCGTCCGCCGGTCAACAGGCAGCCGCCGATGACCGCGGCGGCGATCGCCTCGAGCTCCATGTTTTCGCCGAGCGTTACGTGGGTCTGCGGTTGGTTGCACAGGGTCAAGATGCCGGCGAAGCCCGCCAGCAGGGAGCAGAGGATGAACGTTGCGATCTTGATGCGATCGGTCTGGACGCCGCGCGATTCCGCGCTCTCCCGGCTGCCGCCCGTCGCCAGAAGACGGTTACCGAACGGCGTCGCCCACAACACAAAGGCAAGAACCGCAGCGACCAGGATCAGCCAGTAGATCGCAGCTTCGACGCCGAAGAGGCTGCCGCCCAGAAGCAGCGTCAGCGCATGGCTGCGCGCATCAGGCGAGAAATTATGGACCGAGCCGCCGGTCCACACATAGATGATACCGCGCGCCGTGAAGAGACCGCCGAGCGTGACGATCATCGATGGCAACTGTCCCTTGACGACCGCGATACCCTGGATGAGGCCCGCCACCACCGCAATGACCAGCGCCAGGACAAGGGAGCCGGGAACGCCGAGCGCCGGCTCCATGGTGATGAAGGCGACCCCGGTGAGGCCATAGACGGAACCGACCGAAAGGTCGATCTCCCTGGTCATGATGATCAGCGCCTGGCCCATGGCCACGAAGGCAAGAATCGCTGTGAATTGGGTGACGTTCGATATCGTCTGAACGGTCCACCAACCCGAGAAATCGATCACCGTGAAGGCGGCAAACATGACGACGACACCGACAATTGCGCCGAGGCCCTGGTTTCGCAGAAGATGCTTCATGAGGCTTGGACTCGCTGATTAGAACTGCGCTTGAGGCGCAATCGAATGAGGGCAGCCGAACCTTCAATAGGCTCGGCTGCCCGGCTTCGGGAGGAACTCCTACCAGGTGTTCTGCTCGTTGTAGGCCTTGTCACCGAACACGCCGCCAACCTGCTTGGCCCATTGATCGGCGTTGTCCTTGTCGATGATGATCGGGCCGGTCAGGATATCGCTCTGGGGCGCGTATCCGAACTCCTTGTTCCACAGGAGCCATTCCATAGGTGCGTAGCCCTGCAGCCAGAAGCCCTGGCTATTGGTCGCGAGTATATGTCCCGCGCGCACGCCTTCGATCGAGACCGGACCCTCGTCAACCGTGAGGATCGTCATGCCTTTGTCGTCGACATCGGGATCGAGCTTCATGTCGTTGGCGACGCCCCAGGCCCAGGGTGACGACCAGCCGGCAACCGTAAAGATGTAGTTGGTGTCCGGATTGGCCTGCAGGAAGGATTGCAATGTGTTGCGCGCCGTTGCCGGCTCCGCGCCGATGAACAACTCATCGAACTTGGCACCAACCGTCGCCATGGCGTCCTGCATGCCCTTGCAGCGTGCTTTCAGACCTTGGTGAGCCGAATCGTGGCTGGCGCAAACCACATGCTTCGGCGTCGGGATCTTGCCTTCCTTGGCCTGCTCGATCGCGTATTCGCCGAGTTTCTTGCCCGTCAGGTATTCGTCACCGCCGACATAGGTCAGATAGGGAATGCGCTCCCCGGCCGGCCGGCTGTCAGGAATGTTGAAGGCGACGACCGGGATGCCTTCCTCGATTGCTTTGCGCAGAGGGCCTTCGAAGGCGTCGGAGCTGACGATCGGCACGGCAATGCCATCGGGGTGGGTGGCGATCGCCTGCTCGAGAAGACGAACGTGCTCCTGGACCGAATAGTTGTTGGTTGAAATATACTCGGTCTTGACGTTCGGATACCTCTTCTCGAACTCCTTCAGCGATGTCGTCAGCCAGTTCATATTCGGATCGTTTGATCCGATATGAGAGACCATGACGAAACGATATTGCTTCCCGCTCTCCTGAGCGTTGCTTGCGCTGCTCAATGCGGTTGCAACCAATAAGCTCGAAAGCATCATCAATTTTTTCAGTTTCATAGGTTCCTCCTCCTCAGTTGGACGGTGCGATTATCCGGATTGATTTTCCATCATTCAAGCTTTACGATGGCTGTTTTATGATGGTATAAACATCAATTATGCTGCACTGCACAGATAAATCTTAATTTACTGGAATCTAAAGGCTTATATGCCTAATTCTTCTACGATATGATGGCAATTACATCACGAATGGAGGTAGTCATGAGCAAGCGTTCCTCGAACGGCGCCTGGAAAGGTCCGACAGTCCACGAAATTGCTCGTCTCGCAGGCGTCGGCGTGGCGACAGTGGACAGAGTTCTCAACAACCGCAGCGGCGTTCGCGATAAAACCAGAGCGCGCATACTCGCTGCCCTGGAAAAGCTCAGAAACGAAAATACGGACAAGGATATGCCGCTGCAGATCCGTCTCTTCTGCGAGTCCGGCGAGACCTTCAACGCGGCGATGGCGGGCGCCGTGACCGACGTGAACCGGACGCTTCCGGGCATCAAGATCGAGGGCCTCTATGTGGCGACGAGCGAACTCGACCCTGTCGCTTTTGCACGCGGCATCGAGCAGGAGGGCGGCGACGCCGACGGCGTCGTGGTCATTTCGCGAGAACATCCCGCCGTCAACCGTGCCATACGCAAACTGCGAACAGCCGGGATTCCTGTGGTTTGCCTGACGACCGATTTGCCGAGTTCGCGCCGGAGCGCCTTCGTCGGCAACGACCAGTATGCGGCCGGAAGCGTCGCTGCGCTTTTGATCGGCAACGCCCTGCCGAAAGAGCGCAACAGCATCCTGATCGTGA
Source organism: Rhizobium sp. BK060 (assembly GCF_014193145.1). Taxonomy (NCBI): domain Bacteria; kingdom Pseudomonadati; phylum Pseudomonadota; class Alphaproteobacteria; order Hyphomicrobiales; family Rhizobiaceae; genus Rhizobium; species Rhizobium sp. BK060. The sequence goes on along the minus strand of NZ_JACHYW010000015.1, from coordinate 102,736 downwards.
TGAGCGTTCCCTTCCGCTGCCAACAGGAGCGTGAAATGGGGTTCCGCAGGGTCCTCCGCTCCGACTTCCCGCATCTCAAGATTGAGGAGCGTGTGATCTCCGACGAGCGGCCCGAGAACACATGTGAGCAGTTGCTTCGCTATTTCGAGGCGAACGGCCATCCGGCCGCGATCTACAATGTTGCCGGCGCCAATCGCGGCGTTGCCAAGGCTCTCGAACACATAGGCAAGGCTCAGGAGACCGTGTTCGTCGGGCACGAACTCTCCAACCATTCCCGCGCGTTGCTGGAATCGGGCAGCATGGATTACGTCATATCGCACGACTTTGCCGGTGAGCTGACCTCGGCGGCGCGATGGATAAGAGACAATCTGAACGGGGTATCGACTGAACCGCCTCATTCGCAAATCCTTCTTCATACGCGCTATAATTGCGGTCTTTGAAAAGGCGACCCTTCAATGGATCGCCCTCCAAGGGCATCGTCGCCGGCGGCGACGGTGTCTGTCAGACCACGACCGGTCGAATCCACGGTTGGATCGTTGCTTCCGCGCTGTCGACCACGGCCTCAACGAAGGCGACGCCCTTCAAGCCGTCATAGGCGAGCGGCACATTCCGACCGACCGCACCTGGCTCGCGATTTTCCTTCTGTGCGCGGATCGCTTCGGCGAAGCCTGCATACAAGTTCGCGAAGGCTTCCAGATAACCTTCCGGATGACCGGGCGGGGTCCGGCTGCGGACCTTCGCGTCTTCCGACAAGTCGTCGGCGCCGCGCTTGATGATCTGGACGCGGCCTTCCAGGGGCGCATAGATCAATTCGTTCGGCTGCTCCTGGAACCATTGAAACGATCCGCTGGAGCCGAAGACGCGCAGCCGCACGCCGTTCGAGTTCCCCAAAGCGACCTGAGAAGACCACAACAGGCCTCGCGCCCCGCCCTGATAGCGCATCATCACATGCGCATTGTCGTCGAGAGCCCGGCCCTCAACGAAGGTCGCAAGGTCGGCAGTGAGAGCATCCAACTTCAATCCCGTCACAAAACCCGCCAGATGATAGGCATGGGTGCCGATATCGCCTATCGAACCGCCCCGGCCGTTCTTCTTCGGGTCGGTGCGCCATGCCGCTTGGGCGTTGCCCTTCTGCTCGATCGCCGTCGCCATCCATTCGAGCGGATACTCGACCTGTACGGAGCGGATCGTCCCGATCTCGCCCCGTGCAACGCGCACGCGCGCCTCATGGACCATCGGATAGCCCGAGTAGGTGTAGGTCACACCGACAAACCGGCCGGATGCGCGGGCGAGTTTTTCAAGTGCCACAGCGTCTTCAAGCGTTGCCGTCAGCGGCTTCTCGCAGATCACGTCGAAGCCTGCCTCGATCAGCGCCCTGGCGATTGGATAGTGGGTGTAATTCGGCGTGCAGATCGCCACCGCATCCACGCGGTCCGCGCGCCCGACCTCGCCTGAGATGAGATCCTGATAAGAGCCATAACTGCGCGAGGGATCGAGGCCCTGCCCGATCGCGAATTCGCGGCTTCGCCGCGGATCCACGTCAAAAGCACCGGCCACAAGTTGCCATTGTCCGTCGAGCCGCGATGCGAGCCGATGGATGTTGCCGATATAGGCGCCCTGCCCGCCACCCACCATGCCGAGCCGCAAGGGTTGTTGGGTACTCATTTCGCCTCCAGCCCGAGCATCGCCCGGTTGGCATTGCGATTGGCGCCGGATTTGACGAAATCATCAAAAGCCCGGTCCGAGACGCGGATGATATGATCGGCGATGAAGCGCGCGCCCTCGGCGGCACCGTCCTCGGGGTTCTTCACGAAGCACTCCCATTCGAGCACTGCCCAGCCATCGAAGCCGTAGGTGGTGAGCTTGGTGAAGATCGCACCGAAATCGACCTGTCCGTCACCGGGACTGCGAAAGCGCCCGGCCCGCTTCGACCATGGCTGATATCCGCCGTAGGCGCCCGACTTGCCGTCAGGGCGAAACTCGGCGTCCTTCACATGGAAGGCCCTGATACGTTCATGGTAGTGGTCGATGAAGGCGAGATAGTCGAGCGCCTGCAGCACGAAATGCGACGGATCATACATCAGGCTGGCGCGTGGGTGCTCCTTCACCTTGTCGAGGAACATTTCCCAGCTATGGCCGTCGTGCAGGTCTTCGCAGGGGTGGATCTCGTAGCAGACATCGACGCCATGTGCGTCGAAGTCGTTGAGAATCGGCGTCCAGCGCTTCGCAAGCTCTTCGAACCCCTCCTCGACCAGTCCCTCCGGCCATTGCGGATAGGGATAGAGATAGGGCCACAGAAGAGCGCCGGAAAACGTCACGTGCCGGTCGATCCCGAGCCGCTTCGAGGCGCGGGCGGCATATCCAAGCTGCTCCTCGGCCCAGGCCCGCCGTCCGGCCGGATTGCCGCGCACATGCTCAGGTGCGAAACTGTCCATGATCGTGTCATGAGCTGGATGCACCGCCACCAGTTGCCCGGTGATATGCGAGGCGAATTCGGTGATCTCGAGCCCGTAGTCGGCCAGCATGCCCTTCAGTTCGTCGCAATAGGCGTCGCTTGTCGCAGCCTTTTTCATGTCGATGAGACGGGTATCCCAGGTCGGGATCTGCACGCCCTTGAAGCCCTTGTCCGCTGCCCATTTCGCAAGGCTCGGCAAGGAGTTGTAGGGCGCGTCGTCGGCCGCGAACTGAGCGAGAAAAACGCCTGGTCCCTTGATCGTGCGCATCGCTTACTCCCCGAGCCGCTTGGCAGGTGCCGGAGCCTGGCCGTCATAGCCGCCCCAGACGGACTGGTCGTAGTGGATCACCGATCCCGTCATCATCCCGCTGTCGCCGGAAGCCGCCCAGAGGACAGCAAGTGCAACCTCGGCCGGATCGAGCAGGCGTCCGAAAGGCAGTTCCGCTGCGGCCCGGTCGATCGCTTGCGGATCTCCGGTTTCCGCCGCCTGCAGCGCGCGCTCGTGGTCGGAGTTCATCCAGCCGATGTCGAGCTGGTTGACCCGGATGCGGTTGCGCATCAGCGCAAAGCCGGAATTGCGCGTCAGCGTCGCAAGCGCACCTTTCGAAGCGCAATAGGGTGCGATGAACGGCTGGCCGGCGTGTTCCGACGCCGAGCCGATGTTGACGATCGTTCCCTCGATCCCTTCCCGGATCATGATCTGCACAGCGTCCTGCATCAGGAAGAACGGCGCGCGCACGTTCACGGCGAAGATCCGGTCGAAAAGGTCAGGCGTAGTGTTCAGCAGATTGCCCCGGTCGGTCAGCGCGGCGGCATTGACCAGGATATCCACCCGGCCGAACCGTTCGTCGGTTTCGGCCAGCACGCGCCGGACGTCTGGGATGTCACCCAGATCGGCCGCCACGACCAGCACGGGTATTCCGTGCTCGGCGGCGATCTGGTCCGCCACCTTGGCGCCCTTGGCGCCGTCGCGTCCAACGATCACCAGGCCGGCGGCACCGGCTTGCGCGAAAATTCGGGCGATCGCAGCACCCAGCCCCTGCGTGCCGCCGGTGATGACGGCGATCTTTCCATCGATACGGTTCATTTCACGACCTCATAACCGGCGGCGTCCATGACGCGCAGCAATTCCTTGTGGCCCTTGCGAGCCATCGCGAGCGGCGGGTTCTTGACCGGATCCTGTTCGGCCTCGACCACGAACCAGCCCTCGTAGCCCTTGGCGGCCAGCGCCTTGACGATTGCCTCGAAATCGAGGCTGCCGTCGCCCGGCACTGTGAAGGCACCCTTGATGACCGCATCGAGGAAGCTCTCCTTGCTGCGATCCAGCCCATCCACGACCGCGCGGCGGATGTCCTTGGTGTGGACATGGGTGATCCGGGCGTGGTGGTTGTCGATGACCCGCATGACATCGCCGCCGGCAAAGGCCATGTGCCCGGCGTCGAACAAAAGCGGCACTGAAGAGTGCCTCATCAACAGATCGAGTTCCGCCTCCGTCTCGACCGCCGCCGCCATATGGTGATGGTAGCAAATCGGCATGCCCTGCCTGGCGCACCAGTTGGCGAAGTCCGAAATCTTGCGGCCATAGGCCGCCATCTCCGTCTCGGAAAGCTTTGGCTTCGTCGCAAGCGGCGCGGAGCGGATGCCCTGGATGGAGCGCGCGGTCTCGCCATAGACGATGCAGGGCGCGCCCGCGGCGATGAAGAAGGCCATCTGCTGCGCGATGCGCTCCTTCTCGGCCTCGATGTCGCCGTCGAGCAGCAGGCCGGAGAACCAGCCGCCGCAGACGGATATTCCATAGCGGGACAGGATCGGCCCCAGTTCCTCCATGTCCATCGGAAACCGGCGGCCGGTCTCCATGCCGGTGAAGCCGGCTTCGGAAGCCTGCCGCAGGCATTCCTCGAGGCTGACGTCATCGGAGAGTTCCGCGAGGTCGTCGTTCCACCATGCAATCGGCGCAATTCCCAATCTTGCCTTCATCTCAGACACCCAAACGCTGCGCTTCGCGGATTTTCTCTTGTGCCGCGCGGGCAGCGCGGACGGTTTCAAAGCTTGATACGGCGGGAACGCCGACGTCCCAGTCGGCGTCGCCCGGCACCCATTTCCGAGCGTCCGAAACGATCGAGATCACGGTGATGCCGTCATTGCCCTGCGCCCACTTCATTGCGTCCTCGAGGTCGGCGAGGCTTTCGGCCTTGCGGGCCTTTGCGCCCATGGCCTCCGCATGCTTGACGAAATCGACGTGGAGCGGGTTTTCCCGGTTTTGGACACGGGAATCGGTGAGCAGATTGTTGAAACCCGGAACGCCTTTGGCCTGCTGCAGACGATTGATGACCGCAAAGCCGCCATTGTCGCAGACGACGACGATCAGCTTGTGTCCCGTCAGCGCCGCCGAATAGATGTCCGAGTTCATCATCATGTACGTGCCGTCGCCGATCATGACGATCGGTGTGCCGCCAGTGCCACCAGGCCCTTCCTGGGCCATGGCTGAGCCCCAGCCTGCAGGGATTTCATAACCCATGCAGGAGAAGCCGAACTCGCAATCGAAGGTGTTCGGGTTCTTGACCCGCCAGCCCTTGACCACTTCGCCCGGCGTGCCGCCGGCGGCGGCGATCAGCGTATCCTCCGGGCGGGCCACCTTGTTCAGCACACCAACCACCTGCGCATAGGAGGGAACCGGCGCATTGGTCGGGAATTGATGCTCATCGAGGAGCTTGTCCCATTCGGCAAACAATGCCTTGGCGCGCGGCATCAGGTCCGCCGCGGCCTTATAGTCGCCGAGTGCGACGTCGAGCTCGGCCACGGTTTCCAACGCATCGCCGACCACTGACAGCGACCGATGCTTGACCGCATCGAAGCGCGCCGCATTGATCGAGATGAACTGCGCTTCTTGCGAAAAGGCCGTCCACGAACCGGTGGTGAAGTCCTGCAGGCGCGTGCCGATCGCCAGGATCACATCCGCGTCTTTCGCAAGCGCGTTAGCGCAGGTCGAGCCCACGATGCCGATCGGCCCGGCATGCACCGGATGGTCATGAGTCAGCGCGCCCTTGCCGGCGATCGTCTCGACCACGGGGATTCCCCGTTTCGCGGCGAATTCGGCGACCTTTTCCTCAGCAAGCGAATAGCGCACGCCGCCGCCCGAGATGATCAGCGGACGGTTCGCGGTCTTCAGCAGTTCGGCCGCCGCGATGACCGTATCGCGGTCGGGTCGCGGGCGTGGGATCTTCCAGACCTTCGGCTCGAAAAACACTTCCGGATAGTCGAAGGCAACTTCCTGGGTGTCCTGCGCCAGACCGATGAAGGCAGGGCCGCAATCGGCTGGGTCGAGCATCGTTGCGACCGCCTGCGGCAGCGATTGCAGGATCTGTTCCGGCAACACGATCCGGTCCCAATAGCGCACGACCGACTTGAAGGCATCGTTGGCGGTGATCGTCGGGTCGCCGAAGTGTTCGACCTGCTGCAGCACGGGATCGGGCAGGCGGCTGGCGAAGGTATCGCCAGCAAGCAACAGCACCGGCAGACGGTTGGCCATGGCGACGCCGGCCGCGGTCACCATGTTGAGCGCACCCGGTCCAATCGAGGTTGCCGCGACCATGATCTGTCGGCGACGTTTCGCCTTGGCAAAGCCGATGGCGGCGAGCGCCATCGACTGTTCGTTCTGGCCGCGCCACGTCGGCAGCCTGTCCTGCACGGTTTCCAGCGCCTCGGACAGGCAGGTGACGTTACCATGGCCAAAGATCGCAAAGACGCCGGCAAAAAGCGGTACGCGCTCGCCCTCGATATCGGTGAACTGATTGCAAAGGTAACGGACAAGGGCCTGAGCCATGGTCAGGCGCACAGTCTTGCGGGTCATCTCGCCTCCTCCTGCGGATGGAATGTTATGTTGTTCCGGAATACATATTGACAAATATAACAGTTTGCAATGATTATTGCACAACACCTCGGGAGGAAATTGAATGCTGAAAATTGCAGTGCTTGGCGTGGGCCGCATCGGTCGCATGCATGCGGAAAATATCGCCGCTCATCCGCGCGCAGCGCTTGCCGGCGTCTTCGATGTGCATGTGCCGGCGGCCGTGGAAATATCGGAAAAACTGGGCGTTCCCCGCTTCGATTCGGCCGATGCGATATTCGCGTCGGCCGACGTCGATGCAGTGCTGATCGCCACCTCGACCGCAACGCATGCCGATCTGATCGAACAGGCCGTGGCGGCCGGAAAACCCGTTTTGTGCGAAAAGCCGATCGACCTGTCGCTCGATCGCGTCCATGCCTGCGCAACAAGAATTGCGGGGAGCAATGTGCCGGTCATGCTCGGCTTCGTACGCCGCTTCGACGCCGGACACAGCGCATTGCGCCAGGCCGTCAAGACTGGCAAGCTCGGCCATCTGCATCAAGTCATCATCACCTCCCGCGATCCCGGCATGGCGCCGGACGCCTATATCGAAGTCTCGGGTGGCATCTTCCGCGACATGACGATCCACGACTTCGATCTGGCGCGGTTCATTCTCGACGAAAAAGTGACCGAGGTCTCCGCGACCGGTTCGCGTCTGGTCGATCCGGCGCTGATGGAGCGTTGCAATGATTACGACACGGTAACCGTGGTGCTGAAAACCACATCGGGAAAGCAAGCGATCATCAACAACTCGCGGCGCGCAGTCTACGGCTATGACCAGCGCGTGGAGGCATTTGGCAGCGGCGGCATGGCGATTTCGGAAAACCACACGCTCAACAATCTGCGCCTTTATACCGACAGCCAAACCGATCAAGGCGCGCCGCTGATGAATTTCTTCATCGAGCGATACGGCGCAGCATTTGCTGCCGAAATCGGCGCCTTCGTCGATGCGGTCGAACAGAAAACGCCGCCTGCGGTCAGTTTCGAGGACGGCCGTCAGGCGCTGATCCTTGCCGAAGCGGCACTGCGCTCCATTGCTGAAGGGCGGACCGTAAACACCAGCGAAATCGGGTGAACCATGTACGCGCAATTCGGACTTTTCATAAACGGTCGCTGGATGCCCGGCACCGCAACGGGAGCAGTCATCTCTCCTGTTACTGAAAAGGCATTGGGCACCGTGCCCTTGGCCACCACTGAAGAAACTCGCACCGCGCTCGACGCCGCCGCGACTGCCCTGCCGAAATTGCGCGCCATGGGCGGTTTTGCGCGGGCCGACGCGTTGCACAAGGCCTCCGACGAGATGGTCCGTCGGGCCGACGAGGCGGCAAGGATGATCTCCGCCGAGACCGGCAAGCCGCTCGCCCAGGCGGGCCGGGAATGGGGGCTGGCCTGCGATCAGTTTCGCTGGTTCGCCGAGGAGGCGCGCCGCATCTATGGCCGTATCATCGACAGCCGCGTGCCTGGGGGACGGTTCGAGGTCAGCCGCGAGCCGATCGGCATCGTCGGCGCCTTTACCGCTTGGAATTTCCCTGCAGCCCTGCCGGCGCGCAAGTTGGCCCCCGCCCTTGCGGCAGGCTGCCCGGTTGTGCTGAGGCCCTCCTCGCAGACGCCGGGCGTGGCGATGGTGATGGTCGATTGCCTCAGGGCCGCCAACCTGCCGGATGGGGCCGTTAACCTCGTCGTTGGCTCGACCGGCAACACCTATGCACCGATCATGGCCGACACCCGCGTGCGTAAGGTGTCGCTGACCGGCTCGACCCGCGTCGGCCAGCAGATGATCCGCGATGCCGCCGATACGGTCAAGAAAGTCTCGATGGAGCTCGGAGGCAATGCGCCGCTGATCGTCTATGACGACGCGGACCTGGAGACGGCGCTGGACCTGACCGTGCCGACAAAATTCGCCAATTGTGGCCAGGTCTGCGTCACGCCCGACCGGATCTTCGTCCATGATAGCCTGCATGACGCGTTCGTCGATGGTTTCGTCGCCCGCACAGCGAAAATCAAACTCGGCGACGGGCTCGATCCCGAGACCGGCATGGGGCCGCTGATCAACGCCGGCCGGCTTCAGGAGATCGACGGCATCGTTCAAGACGCGGTTCGCGCTGGTGCTACGATCGTCCACGGCGGCAATCGTCCCGCCCATCTCAACAGCGGCTTCTTCTTCGAGCCCACCATTCTCGTCGGCGTCACTGACGACATGAAGGTCTTCGCCGAGGAGAATTTCGGACCGATCGCGGCGATTACCCGGTTTTCCAGTGAGGACGAGGCGCTGACACGCGCCAACGCCTCCGACATGGGGCTTTCCGCTTATGCCTTCACCCGCTCGCCCGATCGCGCCAGGCGCACGGTGGCGGCGCTGAAATCGGGCATGGTCGGCATCAACAGCTTTGCCTTGGCCGCCTCCGAGGCGCCGTTCGGCGGTACCAACCATTCGGGCATGGGCAGAGAGGGCGGCATCGAGGGGATCGATGATTACCTCGACACCAAGCTCGCCCAGATGGTCTTCTGAGGATCTGACATGTTCACCAACAGGCTGAAGCAGCAATGGTCCGAAGGCCGGCCAGCCATCAACGGCTGGCTGTCGATCGGCAACCCTTTCACCGCAGAGATCATGGCCGCGCAGGGCTATGATGCCGTGACCATCGATATCCAGCACGGCGCTCTGGATTATTCGTCCGTACTGCCGATGTTTCAGGCCATGCGGGCCTCTGGCGTCACGCCGATGGCGCGTGTGCCGTGGCGCGAGCCGGGCATCATCATGAAGGCATTGGACGCCGGCGCGCAGGGGATCATCTGCCCGATGGTGAACTCTGCAGAAGAGGCCGCGGAGTTCGTCAGCTACCTGCGGTACCCGCCGCAGGGACAACGCAGCTTCGGCCCGACGCGCGCGGCCTTCGCTTATGGCAGCTACGGGCCTGCCGCAAACGGCGAGGTCTTGGCGCTTGCGATGATCGAGACGCAGCAGGGCGTCGACAATCTGGACTCCATCGCGGCGACGCCCGGCCTCGACGGCATCTATGTCGGCCCCGCCGATCTCACCCTCGGCACGCAGGAAGGCAGGCTGCCGCCCGGCTTCGACCGCGAGGAACCGGAGATGATCGACCTCATCAAGCGCATTCTTGCGGCCTGCAAGGCGAACAGCATCCGCGCCTGTCTGCATTGCGGTACGCCGGACTATGCGGCCCGCGCCATCGGCTGGGGCTTCGACCTCACCACCGTTTCGGGCGACAGCCGCCTTCTGGCCGCCGCGGCGGCCGCCTCGGTCAAAACATGGCGCGACTTGACTGGTTCCACTCCTGCCGAGGCCACGAAAGGAGCCTATTGATGCCGCACCTTCTGGCCGCCGGGAAACTCCATCCCTCTGGCGAGGCCCTGCTGAGCGACCTTAAGACGCGAGGCTTCTCCGTGGATTATATCGAGGAGGTCTCCGAACCGTCCTATGCGCCGCTGATCGCCAAGGCGGACGCGCTGGTGATCCGCACGCAGCCGCTGTCGGTGGCGACGATTGCCCAGGCGGAGCGGCTGAAGGTCGTTTCACGTCATGGCGTCGGCTACGACTCGGTCGACCTTCCCGCCCTCAACAGGCGCGGGATCGCTTTGACAATTGTCGGCGACGTGAACTCCGTGTCGGTCGCCGAGCACGCCATGATGCAGCTGCTGGCCGGAGCAAAACGCGTGCTACTCGCCGACCGGGCCGTGCGCGAGCCGGGCCAATGGGGCTGGCGAAACAGACTGGAGCAGCAGGAAATCTCGGGCAAGAACCTGCTGATCATCGGCTATGGCCGGATCGGGCGTCATCTTGCCCGCATGGCATCGGGGTTCGGGATGCAGATCCGCGCCTATGATCCCTTCCTGGAAAAGGCCGGCTGGCCGGACGGAATGGTCAGGCCCGTTCCGCTCGACGAGGGAATGGCCTGGGCTGACTGCATCTCGGTCCATATCCCGAAAGCAGACAAGCCCGCCATCGGCGCAGCCGAGATCGCCCGCATGAAGCGGGGGGTCGTCCTCGTCAACACCGCGCGCGGCGGCGTCGTTAGCGAACAGGCGCTTGCCGACGCGCTCGCCTCCGGCCAGGTGGGTGCTGCCGGCGTGGACGTGTTTGACGACGAGCCGCCCGTGAACGGCTCTCCGCTTTTTGCCCATCCTAACGCAATCCTGTCGCCGCATATCGCCGGGCTGACAGCCGAATGCGGCGAACGCATGGCCATCGCTGCGATCGAGAACGCTGTCAATTTTCTTGCGGGCACCATCGACCCGCAGCTTGTCGTCAATCCGGATTTCGCACGTGTCTGAAAAACCCCTCCTCCGTATCGGCCTGATCGGCACCGGCTTCATGGGCAAGGCCCACGTCTTCGGCTTTGCTTCGGCGCAAAAGGTCTTCGACCTGCCTTACCGGCTGGAGATGCACACCGTCGCCGATATCACCGAAGAGGCGGCCGCCCGCGCGGCGGCCGATTTCGGCTTCGTTCATGCCAGCGCCGACTGGCGAACGCTGGTGTCCAACCCCGAGATCGATATCATCGACATCACCGCGCCGAATGCGCTGCACAAGGAGATGGCGCTCGCCGCCATTGCCGCCGGCAAGCATGTCTATTGCGAAAAGCCGCTGGCGCCGCTTTCTGCCGACGCACGCGAGATGGCCGCGGCGGCGAAAGCGAAAGGCGTCAAGACGCAGGTCGGCTTCAACTATTTGTGCAATCCGATGCTGCGCCTTGCCCGTGAAATGATCGCCACCGGCGAACTGGGCGACATCCGTGGCTATCGCGGGCTTCATGCTGAAGACTATATGGCGGATGCGTCCGGCGCTTTCACCTTCCGCCACGATCCTGCAGGCGGCGGAGCGCTGGCCGACATCGGCAGCCATGCGCTTGCAACTGCTGAATTCCTGCTCGGCCCGATCAGCGAAGTCATGGGCGACTGCGTCACCATGATCAGCGAGCGGCCCGACGGCAGGGGCGGCACACGCACGGTGGAAGTCGATGACGTCGGCCGTGCCTTCCTGCGCTTTGCCAACGGCGCACAAGGCTCCATCGAGGGCAACTGGATCGCTACCGGCCGCAAGATGCAGCATGATTTCGAGGTCTACGGCACGAAGGGGGCGCTGGCCTTTACACAGGAACGCTTCAACGAGCTGCATTTCTATTCGAACGCCGACCCGTCGGGCCGTCGTGGCTTCCGCAGGATCGAAGCCTCGCCCGACCATCCGCCCTATGGCCGTTTCTGCGTCGCCTCCGGGCATCAGCTCGGCTTCAACGACCTGAAGGCAATCGAGATCGAGGGATATATGCGCGCCATCGCCGGCGAGATCCCCGAACCCTTCGGCTTTGGCGCCGGCCTGCGCATCCAGCAACTGGTCGAGACGATCCAGCGTTCGTCATCCATGCGTCAGTGGACGAGCGTTCTCGCCTGACTGTGCCGCCGCCCTGCCGTCGGGGCGTCCGGCTTTCTCCCGGACGTCTACCCGCTCATGAGGACCTTGATGTCTCGGAAAATCCTCGTCGCCAGCCTCGGCAATCCGATGCGTCCATTCATTTTGTTTGCGTTTTGCAACAATTATTGCAAGATCCGGCCATGAAGCACCAGACGCAGCCAGACGACGCCCCCAAAGATTATGAAGAGCTGATACGTCTGATCCATGAACGTCATGCTCAGATGAGCAAGACATACCAAGCGATTTCCGTCTACCTGACACAGAACCCGAATGAAGTCGCGGTGCAATCGGTCAACACGATCGCCGAGCGTTGCGGCATGCACGCATCGAGTTTCGTGCGTTTCGCACAGGCGCTCGGCTACAAGGGTTTCAAGGAACTGCAGCTTCTGTTCCAGAAGCGCCTGACGACAGCCGCGCCGGGCTTCGAAGCCAGGGTTCGCGCGCTCGGAGACGAGTTGCAGAACCGCGAGGACCGGTCCGAATATGGTTTCCTGCACGACCTTGTGGTGCGCGACATCGCCTCCCTGCAAGAATTGCTGGCGCGCATCAGCGCTGAGGATCTTGCGATTGCTGCAGATGCGATCGAAGGGGCCGAGACGGTTTATATGATAGGCCAGCTGCGGTCTTCCCCGGTGGTCGATCTTCTGCGTTATATCCTGACCATGCTCGGCAAGCGCTGCATCCTGCTCGATCCGGGCGGCGGGCTGGCCACTCACATGGCGCGCACGATGCGGACGGAGGATGTCCTCATCGCCGTTTCTTTCCGCTTTTACGCGACTGAAGTCGTCAACATCGTCGAGGAGGCGGCAAAGACTGGTGTGCCGATTGTCGCCATCTCCGACAGCACGCTCTCCCCGCTCGCCAAATCGGCGAAGATCCTGTTTGCCGTACCCGAGCACGATTATACCTTCTCGCGTTCGCTCGCGGCGCCTATGTGTTTGGCGCAGGCGCTGACGGTTGCTGTGGCCGCTCGCGTCCAGCAGAACGAAACAGCGCCGCGCATTCCAACCGTTACTGGAACCTGAGCAGGAAGCTCGCTTCGGCTGGCCCGGCTGGTTGATCAGGCCGTTCGTAAATGCTCCGGAAAAAATTCGACAATTGAGTGCACCACCAATTGTAGAAGAATGTCGATCCACTAACGGCATCTCGGCCGCGAACGCGCGGTTCTGCTCAGCTCACAAAGAGGTTTTCTGTGACCTTTAGGTGATGGTTTCACAATTAGGTATGCGCGTTGCCGTGATGATCTTGAAGGGATCAGAACTTACGACCCCATAAAATAAGCCGCCGCCCCCAAACCGCCCCGCACTTATGGTGGTCCGCTGTAGCCGGTTCGCGAGGGCGAGGGTCAGGTAGTGTGCTGAAAGTTCTGCAAATTCCGAAATGAGGGCGGTCATGGCAAGCTGGTGATGTTCAAGCCACCTGATTCCCTGATGAGGAACGTCGCCATGACCAAGACGACAGTCAGCGCCGCAGTCAAAGACATTCCTTCCAATCCCGATGGCCCGCGGGAGATCATCCGCGTGATGATGCAGGTAGTGCTGGAAGCCGAGATGGAGCAGGCTTTGGGCGCTTCGAAGAGCGTACGCACCTCGGAGCGGCTGGGCTACCGTTCGGGGGCTATGGCCGCACGCTGATCACCCGCGTCGGCAAGCTGGAACTGCGCGTGCCGCAGGATCGTTCGGGCCGCTTTTCCACCGAGCTGTTCGAGCGCTATCAGCGTTCTGAACAGGCCCTCGTTTCGACCTTGGTGGAGATGTACGTCCAGGGTGTCTCGACACGGAAGGTGAAGGCGATCACGGAAGAACTGTGTGGGCATGCCTTCTCCGCTTCGGCGATTTCGGCGATCAGCAAGCGGCTGGACGAAAGCCTCAAGGCTTTTGCCAAGCGACTGCTTCCCGAGCCTTTCCCTTACCTCATCCACGATGCCCGCTATGAGAAGGTGCGCGAAGCTGGCGTAGTCAGGAGCCAAGCGGTGCTGATTGCGATCGGGATCGACTGGGACGGCCGCTGTCAGGTCCTGGCTGTCGAGATGGCCAATCGCGAGAGCAGCTCGTCATGGAAGGACTTCCTGCTTGGCCTGACGACGCGAGGCCTTCACGGCGTTGAGTCTGTTGTCGCCGACGATCATGCCGGCTTGCGCGCCGCCATTCGCGAAGTGCTCAACGCAGCTGCCCATCAGCGCTGCTACGTGCATTTCCTCAGGAATGCGCTCGATGATCTGCCGTGCAAGGCCGACGACGACTGCCTGCAGGAACTACGCTGGATCTACGATCGCCGGGATCTCGCCGAGGCACGTGCCGATCTCGCCCAGTGGCTGGGAAAATGGCAGGGCAAGTATCCCAGGCTTACCGATTGGGTCGACGAAACCAAACAACTGCCGGCGAAAAACGAAACGCATCTCAGCGATTTTACGAGGAGGGTGCAGGATGCCATTGTGCAGGAACCCTCACGTCGGTACCTGTTTGCTTCCGGCGATGGGCGTCTGGCCAATATCGCTCGCGTCCTCTTTTCCCTCGTCGGAGAACAAAGCGGCCCGCATGTCGATATCGAAACCACCCTGCGGGAATGGTGGCCCAGAAAAGATGCGACCGACCTCGCGCACCTGACGTATAACAAGCTGACTTTAGCGGGCGGCCGGCCTCCCCCGCACCTTGAGGGCGATAGCGCCGATCCAATCTATGACTGGATGACCATCGAGGTAGAAAGTCGGATCCTAAACTGGAAATCGTCATGACGGCGAATACGGCAAAGATCGCCCGCGTGCGACGGGCGCACGCATCACAGAAACGACGAAACATATCGGAGCTTTCAGTATAGCGATGCGCCCGCGCGGGAAAGCGGGAATTCGCGCCACGCTCGGGTTGGGGTCAGAGCAGCCGCAGGTGCACCAACACAATGATCCGAATGACATGCGGGACCGACTGCTCCCCTGCCTTGCGCTCCGCCGGTCAAGTCGTCGACGACGAGGAAATTCGTCAGAATCACTCGAGCTGGCCGCTGTAGGAAGTGGACAATGCCTCACCTCTCTTCAAATTCGCTGTGCTGAAACTAAATCCGTACGAAGGTTATTGTCTAAATCGGATGGTAACTTCACCTTGAAAAAATGATACTGGGCTGTGATTCGAGCGCAGGGGATAAGACGGGCGACAAATGGCACGCGGCGAGTTGATGAAGAAATTGCTGGCGAGTTACGGGCGCGATGACGATTTTCGCGCTGTGGCCGAGCAGATCATCGACGAGGAGGAGAAAAAGAACAACCGTGCCTTGGCTCGAACCTTGAGAAAAACCCTCGAGGCCGGACCTCAACGGCCGCAGTCCGCTCCGAAAGCTCTTGCACCTCTCATCCCGTTCCCCGAAGCGGCCGCTGACTTTGTCGAGCGTATCGAGCCGGAGCATAATCGCAACGATATCGTCCTGAGCGCCGCGAACGTCAGGGTTCTCCTAGGACTGGTCAAGGAGTTCCGTCGCGCGGACGAGATCCGTCGGCATGGCCTGAAGGTACGCTCGAAAATGCTATTCTGCGGACCACCCGGCTGCGGAAAGACCCTCTGCGCCGAGATTTTCGCAGCTGAACTGGGCCTTCCGTTGTTTCGGGTGAAGTTGGACCGGTTGATCTCTTCCTATCTCGGTGAGACGGCGACGAATATTAGAAAGACGTTCGAATTTGCCCGCAAACAGCCCTGCGTGCTGTTCTTCGACGAGTTCGATGCGCTTGCTCGAACCCGTGACGACAGTGGTGAGCACAATGAGCTTCGCCGCGTCGTCAACAGTCTCCTGCTCTTCATCGACAATATGCAGCCGAAGGGATTCCTGATCGCGGCGACAAATCTCGATCGCTCCTTGGACCCTGCTATCTGGAGACGCTTCGATGAAGTCCTCTGGTTGGACAAGCCGGAGTCGATGATGATCGGACGGTTTCTCAAGCTAAAATTCAAGAACGTCCCGACGGCCTTCGATCCTGCGCGGCACGCCGCAGCGCTGGAAGGCTATTCCTTTGCGGAAATCGAGCGGATCTGCACTCAGGCAATCAAAGCCATGATCATTGAACGCCGCAAGCAGGTCCAGGAGCGTGACTTCAACCGGGCCCTCCAGGACGAGGCGCGCCGTCGCGCCGGACAGGCGCGCCTAGCGCCTATGAGCTGAGGTCGCCGTGGCCCAGTACGATCATCTCGAGCTTGTCCGCCTTCCAGAGCAGCTCGAGCGGCGCAAGCACGGCGGCGGTGCACCGCCACCCGATCGCGACGGCCCGCGACATAGCGCCAAACTGAGAGACGAATTGGACGCGGCGCGCGAAGAACAACGCCGCCGACGCAAGCCGGAATTCGTCGATCCGTCACTCATTCTGCGCGTTCAGATGACCGGCGCATTGCAAGAAGCAGATTGGGAGCAGCTCGGCCTGACGGTCTTGTCCAGTGACGCGGATAGAACGCTTGTACTGTTTGCGTCCAATGACGAGATGGGCGAGTTCAGGGCGAGGCTCGACGCGTATCAGCGCGGGGCACCTGCTGGTCAGAAAAATGCCCCCTACAACAATTTCATAGGCGGTATCGAGACGATCGGATCGATCGAGCCGAGGGACAGGATTGGAATTCGCTTCCGAGAAGAGGGGCTGGTCGAAACAGCGGACTTCCAGGATGGCCATGTCTACCTCGTTGATATCGAGATCTGGGATCTGGGTGAGCGGCGCCTTCGCGAGCGCAAGCTAGAGGAGATTGTTCGCTACCTGGAAGCTCGGGCCGGCGAGATCTTCGATCGATACGTCGGACCATCCATCACCATGCTTCGCGCCCGGCTGACGGGTGAGCTGGTACGGACGTTGCTGACCATCGAGGATGTCGCATCGGTCGATCTTCCCCCGGCCCCGGACCTGGTCACGTCCGAAGCCATGGACATGGTGCTGGCTGAGGCTCCTCCCCTGAATGCCATCGACGGCGACGCACCCGTGATCGGCATCATCGATAGCGGTCTCAATGCTCACCCTTTCCTCGAGGGGATCGTCGCGGGAAGCATTGCTGTTCCTGACAATCTCGGAACGGCGGACGTCTGGGGGCATGGCACGCGCGTCGCGGGAATAGCAGCCTTTGGCGATCTGCGCGCCCAACTCGCGACGGGCGAGCTGCGGCGAGGATCGAGGATTTGCAGTGCGAAGGTCACCAATGACGCCGGCGGCTTTGACGATCGCCGGCTGGTCCCGTCGCAAATGCGGGAAGCGATCACGCGGCTCAAACGTGAATTCGGATGCCGGATCTTCGTCATCTCTCTCGGAGACAAGAAACGCGTGTTCGATGGGAGCAAGGTCGGGACGTGGGCGGCAACTCTCGACGAACTGGCACGCGAGCTGAATGTCGTCATCATCGTCTCGGCCGGCAACCGTGGCCCGCGGACCGGCAGTCGCGTCGAACAGGGGGTAACCGAATATCCGAACTATCTCCTCGAAGCAGCCAATCGGCTGCTCGAGCCCGCGGGCGCGATGAACGTGATTACGGTCGGCTCGATCGCGCAAGGGGAAGGCCTGGATGCCGACATGGCGGACGATGTCCGGGTGCGCCCCATCACGCGCGCGAACGAACCGTCGCCGTTTTCGCGGGTTGGCCCCGGCCTCGGAGGCGGGACGAAACCCGACCTTGTGGACGTGGGTGGAACGCTGATCTTCGATCCGGTTGTGGCACGGCTTCGCGGCGGTGAGGATCGCCCAAGCGCCGGCGTTCTGACCTTGAATCACAACTATCTGAATCGTCTTTTCACGGCCGGCTCCGGGACATCATATTCAGCGCCTCGCGTCGGGTTCAGCGCAGGGCAAATTCTTGCTCGGTTCCCGCAAGCTTCAGCCAACTTGGTTCGAGCGCTCTTGCTGAACTCTGCAGAAATCCCTGAAGCTGTCAGCGAGCGGCTCCGTCCCCTCGGACACGAAGCCATCAGGTCGATCTGCGGCCACGGCGTGATCGATCTGGAACGGGCAGCATTCTCCGACGATGCACGAGTGACACTCTTTGCAGAAGACGCCCTTCAGCTCGATCATTTTGCAGTCTATCGGATCCCGATCCCCGATGCATTTCAAGAAGGCAATTCCGACCGGACAATCCGCGTCACCCTCGCCTACGATCCACCGGTTCGCCACACCCGCAACGACTACGCCGGAGTCGGTATGAGCTTTCGACTGGTTCGGGGATGCAAGCCGGATTTCATCTTCGAACACTACCGCAAACGAGCCGAGGCAGAAGGCCCTTTTCCCGAACTGGCCGATCGCTTCAACTGCAAGCTGGAGCCGGGACCCAAAGCGCGAGAGAGGAGCTCGGTTCAGCGCGCCAGCGTTACGTACAAGCGCGGTATAGAGGCCTACGGGGACAGTTATTACCTCGTAGTCCGATGCGAGAGCGGTTGGGCGAGCTATGTTGACCGGCAGCACTTTGCGATCGTCGTCGAGCTCTTGCAGCGCGCAGACGTCAGGCTTTATGAAAGGGTTCGCCAGAGAATTCGAACCTAGTCGTTGCAAAGCGCAGAGATCTGCGATGTCGCACCCTCTTTTCCAGATGTTCCTTTATCAGGCCCGCTACGGCCTACGCATGTTGGCCCGGGAACTGCCCAGGATCTTTGGCGCGGCGTCGCTCGGCCAGGATACGGTCGGTAACACTGTCATCACTGAGCACAAGCGACTCCGGGTTTCCGAGTTGCGAGTAAAGCCGGCGTCATCGATGGTGACGTTGTGACGAATACAGGTGACGACGTCCTGCAGGATGCGCCGCTCGGGGACATGAAACAGCACGTCATTGGTGACGACCGTCGGCACGCGGGCGGCGGTCACCAGATTCGAGAGCTCATGGACCCGCAGCTGATCGTTCGTCGACTGCATCACGCGCGCGCCGTCCTCTTCGCGTACTACCAGGCCCGACGCGCCGGGATAGACCTCCCCGGGCTTTGTTCGATGACAAGCGCGGTCTTTCCGATCATCCGGCTCGGGACAGCGTGGTTTCGCATGCGGACAAGTCAAGACTGATTGATGCCGCCCAGATCGCACTGGGCGAGGTCATCGATGCAAAGCGATTTTGGAAGTGAACACCTACCTCATTGAACAAAGGAAATCCTGTCGTCCTAGCATTCTTTCGGATCAACGGCTCGGGAAACCGCACTCTTGAAGGACCCTGCCGTCCGGTGACTGAACCGCATCCAAACGGCAAGATTTAGTATTGCCGTTTGGATCAATTTGTTCGCCGCTTTGCAGATCAGCTCGAGTTTCGAAAGAAGCCCCGCGTTCGCAATTTGTGCAATTTGATTCATGAAGACCTCATGTGAGGCCTTCATAAGATCCTGTTGGGCGAGAGCATGCACCGCGTTAACGCAGCGATTGGAAGGTCGCCCGCAGTTCCTCGCTCAGAAGCTGCGGCTGCTCCCAGGCGGCGAAATGGCCGCCCTTGGGCAGGCGACTGTAGTGGACGAGGTTCGGATAGGCCTTGCGGGCCCAGCTCTCCGGCGCGGTGTAGATTTCATCGGGGAAGGCGCTGACGCCCATCGGCAGCTCGACGCCCTTCGGCTGAAAGAAGGCGAGCTTGCTCTCCCAATAGAGACGGGCCGAGGAGACGGCGGTGTTCGTCAGCCAATAGAGGCTGATGTTGTCGAGGATATCATCCCGCGTCAGCCCTTCCTTTGCGCCGTCAAAGACCCGGGTGATGAGATCACGGCTGCGGTCGTCATGATCGAGCATCCAAGCGGCCAACCCAATTGGCGAATCCGCGAGCGCATAGAGCGTTTGCGGTCGGTTTGCCATTTCCTGAGCGTAGCCGAGGCCATGCTTGTAGAAGAACGAAAGTTGGTCCCATGCGTAACGTTCGTCGGTCGAGAGACTGACCGGTGCGGGACCGTCTGGGAGCGTCTTGGCGATCTCGTCGGGAATCGTGGCGGGCATGTTGGTGTGGACACCGATCAATCCCTTGGGCTTGAGGAGCGCCATCTGCTCAGTAATCGCATTGCCCCAGTCACCACCCTGGGCGACATATCTGTCATAGCCGAGGCGGCGCATCAGCTCCACCCATGCCCGCGCGACATGCTGGGGATCCCAGCCCGTCCCGGTCGGCTTGCCGGAGAAGCCGTAACCGGGGAGCGACGGGATGACGACGTGAAACGCATCCGCCTCGGTGCCGCCATAGGCGGTCGGATCTGTGAGCGGCTCGATGATCTTGAGCTGCTCGATGATCGAACCCGGCCAGCCGTGGGTGATGATGATCGGAAGTGCGCCGGGATGCTTCGACTTCACGTGGATGAAGTGGATATCGAGCCCATCGATCTCGGTAATGAAGTTCGGTCGAGCATTGATCGCCTTCTCGGCTCTGCGCCAATCGTGGTGATTGGCCCAATGATCGGCAAGCTTCTGCATCGTGGCGAGGTTCACGCCTTGGGTCGCGTCGCGAACGGTCTCGCGTTCGGGCCATCTCGTCGCGCGAATGCGTCCCTTGAGGTCGACGAGCGCTTCGTTCGATGCGCGGAAGATGAAGGGGCGAATTTCCCCATCGCCCGCTATGACGCCCGCCTGCGCGGCAAACGGAACGCTCAGAGCGACTGCGCCAACCAGGGAGGAAGAAAGAAAGCTGCGGCGATCGATTGTGGTTTCGATGATAGACATTGTCTGTCTCCAATCAAGCCAGGGCGACAACGGCTTCGATCCCGCCGCGCACCATTTTTGAATAAGGGCAGATTGCGTGTGCGCGGTCGATCAGCGCCTGCGCCGCTTCCCTTCCAAGTCCAGGCAAACTGACGGCGAGCCGAGCGCTGATCGAGAACCCTTCGATTTCGTCGATGTTGAGGTTGACCTCGGCATCGACAGCCGTATCGGATGGCAGCGCCAGGCCATTCTCTGCGGCCGCACGTGCCAAGGCGCCTTCGAAGCAGGCCGACCATCCGGCGGCGAACAGTTGTTCGGGATTGGTGCCCGGGCGCTTGGAGCCTGGCGTGGCGAGCTGGATGTCGATCCGCCCGTCGGAACTGCGAGCCGCACCTTCGCGGCCGCCGACAGTATGCACCTGAGCGGTGTAGAGGGTCTTCATAGACATGACTTCGAATCCTTTCGCTTGAGGACGTGCCTGCGGTTTTGATGGATTGCACGTCAGTGAATTGAATGTGGGGTTGCGGTACGGCGGCATAAATGTCATATATACGGCGATTTAGGACATTCGTGATGAGAACGGTGCAAACCATCGGCTTCCTGGTCTATCCAAGCTTCCACATGCTTTCTCTGGGTGCGCTGTCGGCGTTCGAATTTGCCAACCGCTCTTTGCCGGAACCGGCCTACGAGGTCGTGACCGTATCAATGACCGGCGGGCTCGTGCGCAGTTCGATCGGTGTCTGCATCGACACGGTCGAACTGCGTGAGCAGCGCTTCGATACGCTCATGATCGCCGGAGGTCCGACGATCGTTCCGCCGCCGCCGGAGCTCATAGAGAAACTGCGAGATGCGACCGACCGCCATCGCCGAGTGGTTTCGACCTGCACTGGAGCTTTTGTCCTTGCCGAGGCAGGGCTCCTTGATGGCAAGCGGGCAACGACGCACTGGTTCTACGCGCGCGACCTGGCCGACCGCTTTGCCAATGTCAAAGTCGAGCAGGACCGTATCTTCATTGCCGACGGCCCAATCTGGACGTCCGCGGGCGCGAGCGCTGCGATCGATCTGGCGATCGCGCTCGTGGAGCAGGATCATGGCGTTGAAATCGCGCGTGCGGTCGCGCGCAAGCTGGTGGTCTATCATCGCCGACCTGGGGGACAGTCGCAGTTCTCGGAGCTTCTGGACCTCGCACCGAGATCGGATCGCATCCAGCGCGCGTTGACATACGCACGGCGGAACCTGCAAACGCAATTGTCAGTGACCGAATTGGCCAAGGTGGCAAGCCTCAGTCCGCGCCAGTTCAGCCGGGCATTTCTAGCGGAGACGGGGCAGCCGCCCGCCAAAGTCGTTGAACGCCTGCGTGTCGAGGCGGCGCGACTCTTGATGGAACAGAGCCGCCACCCGATCGACGTCATCGCCCGCCAGACGGGATTCGCCGATCGGGACCGCATGCGACGAGCCTTCCTGCGCGCTTTCGGGCAACCGCCACAGGCCATCAGACGAAGCGGACGAAGCGATCCGATCGATATCACCGAGAGCGCCGTCGAGGCGTAGCTATTGTTCACCACCTCGCGGAACAAGTCGCCTGGAAGGCCTAGCCCGCTGGCATGTTTCTGGCGGCGAGGGACCATCCCGTGCGTCCCGATCTGCAGCGCTGGGTATCCAAGCGCATGAACGCAATGATGACGGAGATCGACAAAAGCTCCCAGGTGCCCTGGTCTTACTGCCCAGAAAGACGGAGATCCTGTTCCGGGTTTATCCATCGGCCATTAGTCACCAGCGCCGAGGATGGTTGTCCGGACAGCTGTACCGGCGTCATCCGCTCCACGTCCAATGGGGATCCGCTATTGCGCCGCGCCCAACCAGTTCGGATCCGGGCCGCACGGTCGGCGACGCTGACGCGGCCGGTGCCCCGGACCTGATAGGCGAGGCCGTCGAGCACGACCATCTCGCCGTCGAGATTGGCGAAGGTCCCGAGCCCGAAATCGCCGTGATTGAGGATGGTCCTGACGCTCACGACGCCGGCATAGACGCCAGCGACCAACGCGCCCGAGGTCGACACCTGGAACACGGTGTGCGCCGGCGTACCGAGATACTGGCCGATCGCCGCGGCGACGACTTTCGACGGGCTGTCCTTCACCCGGGCCGCCTCGCGTTCGAGCGTATCTCGAAGCAAGGCGGGCAGATTGACGACATAACTCGGCATGACTGCTTCCTTCTGATCGGCGGATCCGCATACGGGCAAAGCCTCGCCGTTACCGCTCGCGCGTCTCGCGAGCGGCCCTGGAGTTGATGAGCTGTGGTGTGTGCTAACGAGGGGCGACGCGGTTATGCGTCGCCCATCTTCGGTGCTGTCAGGCGGCGTGTGGCAAGGCAGGCGCGCCGGTGGCCTTCACCGGCTCCCGCTCCGCCCGGATGTGCTGTTCGATCTTCTCGAGGCAGTCCGAGCCGATCTGGCTCGGCGACTTGGCGCCAGTCAGCGTCATGGTCACCTTCATGTCGGCGGCGAACAGCGAGAGCAGACGCGCGACGCCGGCCTCGCCTTGACCGGCGAGTGCGTAAATATAGGCGCGTCCGAGCATGACGCCCTTGGCGCCGAGCGCCAGCATGCGGACGACGTCGAGGCCGGAGCGGACGCCAGAGTCCGCGAGGATCGTCAGCTCGTCGCCTACCGCCTCGGCCACCCGCGGGAGAGCCCGCGCGGTCGGAATCGCGCCGTCGAGCTGGCGGCCGCCATGATTGGAAACGATGATGCCATCGGCGCCAAGCCGCACGGCATCGCGAGCGTCCTCGGGGTCGAGCAAGCCCTTGATGATAAGCTTGCCCTTCCAGCTCTCGCGGATCCATTCAAGATCGCTCCAGCCAATCGACGGATCGAAGTTCGAGCCAATGAAGCCCATATAGTCGTTCATACTCATCTTGCGGCCGGAATAGGTGTCAATGTTGCCGAATGACAAAGGTCGTCCCAGGAGGCCGACATTCAAAGCCCAGTGTGGATGCGTGATCGCCTGCAGATATTGGCGGAGCGTAGCGCGCGGGCCTGACATTCCCGAGCGGTTGTCGCGATAGCGCGAGCCCGGCACCGGCATGTCGACGGTGAAGACCAGCGACTTCATGCCAGCCGCCCAGGAGCGTTCGAGCGCATTGCGCATATAGCCGCGGTCCTTCAGCACGTAGAGCTGCGACCAGAGTTCGCCGTCGGCGCCGTGCGCCACTTCCTCGATCGGGCAGACCGACACGGTCGACAGCGTATACGGAATGCCGACCTTCGAGGCGGCACGCGCGGCCTGGACCTCGCCGCGACGCGCATACATGCCGGTCGCGCCGACCGGGCCGAGTGCCACGGGCATCGACCATTTCGACCCGAGGATCTCGGTATGGAGCGTCGGTTCGCCGACGCCGCAGAGCACACGCTGACGCAGCGCGACGGAGGCGAGCTCAGCCGAATTGGACTTCATCGTGTTTTCGGTGACAGCGCCACCGTCAATATAGTCGAAGAGAAAACGCGGCAGCCGACGACGGGCAGCTTCGCGAAAGTCTGTAGGAGCCGAGACGATCATTTTACTTTCCTTTCGTGGTTCACTTCGGTTGCTGGCTGCTTCGAAGTTTCTACGAGGAAGGTATGGCGCATCTTGCCATTCGCAAAATGAAACGTTCGACTTCATGTCAGTCGAATTTGGAATGCGTCGCGCCTTTTAAGCTGCCTTTTTGGCAGGGCCGGTTATTGATCCGCGACGATTTCCTGGACGAGATCAATGAACGCGGTCGCCGCTTTCGGCAGATAACCATCGCGCCGCCAGGCGAGGGACATATCCCAGACAATGTCCGGATTATCGAGCTCGAGGATGGCGACGCTGTCCGGCCGGTCGGCCATCGCGACCATGCGCGGCATGAACGCCACGCCCAGCCGCGCCTCGACGAGTTTGGCGATGAACCGCGTCTGGGCCGACTGCATGGCGACATTCGGCACGAAGCCCTGACGGCGGCAGGCGGCGAGGATCATCTCGTTCAACGCAAAGCCCTGCTGGAACAGAAGGAAGGACTGGTCCTGCAATTCGGCCAACGAGATCGAGGTTTTTCGCGCCGGGTATGCGCCTTCTGGGGTGAGGACGACCACGGGCTCGCGCCGGACCTTGCGATATTCAAGATCGCTTTCGACCGGGAGCAGGATGCCGGCGACATCGAGATCGCCGCCCCGAAGCAACTCATGTAGACGCGCGCTGCCATGCTCGATGAGATTAATCTGTATGAGCGGAAACCGCCGGCGATATTCTGCAATCACGGGGGCGAACAGCGTGTCGCCCCCCACTGTCGGCACGCCGACGCGCAGGACACCGCGCTTGAAGCTGTGTAGCTCGCCGATCTGCATCAGCAGTTCGTCCCGCATGGCGAGCATGTCGAGCGCGCGCTGGTAGACCAGGAGGCCTGGCTCGGTCGGGCGCGGGCGTGGTGCGGACCGGTCGATCAACTGGACGCCGACATCCTCCTCGAGCTGCTTCACCATCTTGCTCACCGTCGATTGCGTGGCGAAGATCGTCTTTCCGGCTTCGGTGAACCCGCCGCAGCGAATGACTTCGACAAAGGCGCGCAGGGTCCGAAGTTCCATCTTCCATTCCTCATTGGGCGGCGTTTCGTGGCGATGCAGCTGTCCCAACGGACTGCCATTCAATACCAGAATTCGATTAGGTCACGAAAGTCGTTTTGAGAATGTATTCACGGAGATGCCGGCGGCTTGATGGCCCTCGAACCGGACAAGATCTTCTGCGAATGCCATCGTCTTCGCACCGTGGCCAGCACGTTTCGATCGACTATCTGAGCCACCATGCCAACAGCGTCGAACTCTACCTTGAGGAGACGCTGACCTGTCGGTCCCGACTACGAAGCCATCTGTAGCCCTCCACCGCCGCGCGCCAAAACCAGCCGCGAGATGAACCGGTGCGATCGCGTTCTGCGCGCAAGCCAAACATTCCATAATGGACTTATTGTTAGTCATATAAGTCATTTAACGAATAGAACTACCCAAGTTATCATGCAGATATCTCAAACAATGTGGGCAGGCCCCGCCAGGGGCATACGAAGGCGTAAATCCGAATGGCGACGATCGACACCAGGAATGAGAGCGCCAAGTGCCTGCTTTCGCGGCGACACAGAGCCGGGCACGCGCCGCTGCTGAGCGCCCTCGTGCGCTTCCTCGAAAAGAATTCGGTCGCGCTGACCCCTGAACAGATCGGATTCATGGAGGGCCTTCGTGCCGCCACGGCAGTAGCGGTGGTGGTGGCGATCGCGTGGGTGCTGGACGCCCCGACGCTTGGCTGGGCGGCTTTCGGCGCCTTCTGGACCTGCCTGGCTGATCCCGGCGGCCCGGACCGCGAGCGGTTCCTTGCCATGGGCGGTCTTGCGATCGCCGGAGCGATCACCGCGCCGCTTGCCGCCACGCTTGCCGAGTTCGGCCCCCTGATCGCTGCGCTCTTCCTTTTGGCAACCGTGTTCCTATACTCGCTCAGCCGCGGCTGGGGTCCAGCCGCCGCCCCTGCCGGCCTGATGGCAAGCGTCGTCGCGGTGGTGGCCATCAGCTTTCCGCGCCCGCCCCTCGCCGCCGCTGAACTGGGGATTACATTCTTCTCAGGCTCGATCTGGGCGACGACGCTCTGCCTGCTGATCTGGCGGATCCATCCTCATGGACCCGCGCGCCGTGCGGTCGCCGCCGCCTATGCGCGCCTCCAGGACATGCTCGCAGATCTGCTGCCTGGAGAGTCTGGAACGTCCAGCTCAAAAAAATCCGTCACCCTGGCCGCCGACCACCGCCGCGCGGTACGCAATGCCATCGAACATGGCCACGCGCTTCTCGCCCGGTTGCCATGTGAGGGCGACGTCGAGCGCGACTATATTCGTGCGGGTCTGGATGTCGCCGACCAACTATTCGCTACCCTGATCGCCATCGAGCACCGTGGGAGGAACGGCTTTGCGCCATCGGATGGGGCCGCGTATCGCGAGACAATCGGCATTCTGGCCGAGGCGCTTGCCGAGTTGAACCATCAATCCGGGCGCCGCATGCCCGATGGCAGTGCGCTGGTCGCGATCGCCAAGTGCCTGAAGAGCGAGCCGCTCGCCAAAGGAACTTTGTTCGCGAAGCTGAGCGCGCAAAGCGCGGCCGCGCTCGATTCGCTCATCCGGCAATGGCCGCCCGTCGCGCTTGCGCCAAGGCGTAATCCCATCGCATCGTGCAAGCCGGCACAGTCAGGCAGCGGCCTGTTCGCCCCGCCGATCGTCAGGCATGCCGTTCGCGCGGCGATCGCCGTGATGGTCGCCTATGCCGCCGCGCAGTTCCTTCGCCTCGACTATTCCTACTGGGCGACTATGGCAACCGTGGTCTGCATGCAGCCAGGCGCGTCCGCGACCTGGCGCAGGAGCCTGGAGCGCATCCTCGGAAGCGTCACAGGCGCTGTCATCGCGGCCGCGGGCGCAGAGCTTCTCTCGACCCAAGGAGCGCTGCTTCTCGTCATCTTCCCGGTCGCCGCCGCGACGATCGCGCTGCGGTCGGTCAGCTATACTCTGTTCGTGGCGTTTCTGACCCCGCTCTTCATCTTCGTTTCCGAGCTGCTCCAGCCCGGCCATAGCCTCGCCTGGACGCGCGCGTTCGACAACGTCGTCGGAGCGCTCATCGGCGTCGGCATCAGTTCGCTCTGGCCAGAACGCGTGCGGGACGCGATGGAAGCCGCCTTGTCGAAAGCCATTGACGCCAATCTCGCTTATGCCGAACTGGTTGCCGGTCAGGCTGGCTCGGCAGATAGCGCGATACGCGACGCTCGGCGTGCCGCCGGCATCGCCAGCACTGCTGCCGAAACCTGCCGGCAACGCCTCGTGCTCGAGGGACGGCGATACAGCTCGCATCTTGACGAAGCCGCCGACGTGCTCGCTGCACTCCGCAATCTAGCCGGCGCCGCAACCTCTGAATGGCTCGAAGCCGACAGACCTGGCGGCAGCAACAAGACGCTGCTTGAGGCGATCGATCGCCTTCGCCATTGGCGCAGCGCAACGCCGAAGTTTTTCGTGCCTGAACAGTCGATACCAACTAACGGATTCACGACCGATGACCTCGCCGAGAGCCTGCATAGCCTCGGCGCACAGCTTTCGGTCTACCTGAGGGCTTTGGTGTGAGGCGTGGCCATTTGCTGCAGAATTGGAACTGCGTCCAATCCCTTGCGCAAGACGTCCATGAAGGTGAACGATACCATTCAGCGCGAACGAGCGCTGCGCCAAAGCCGCAAATGCTTTTCGAAGCGGCCGAGTGAGCGCGCGTAGTCTTCCGCATGCGTTCGTTCATCGCCAAGTCTTGTATAGATCTGTCGGACGAGGTTCTCGCAACTTGGAAGCTGGGGCGCGCTGTCACCCGCGCTACCCTCAAGGAGATCGTTGGCCAGGTCTTTGGGAAATCGGTATAGCGCGGCGATTAGGCTGTATGCCTTTCAACGCTGATACCGAATAGCAGACAAGCTCCTCAGCGGAAAACTCATAGTGACTCGACGGCAGTGCTCCGATAATTCTGGGATCCAGTAGAACGCCGATGGAGGCGCAAAAACAGGCAGCTGCCAAATCGACGTTCGTTGGAAGGAACTCTTCCGCTGCGATGCCGGCGCGAATGAGTTCTCCCACGCCGTTATGAAGTCGCTTCAGATAATTCCGGAATGACGGCCAATCGCCTTCTGCCGCAAGAACAGTAAGTTTGAACATCTGGCTGTCGTTGCGAAGGGCGTTCAGTATTAACCGATGATATCCTAGCGCGGTGTCTTTCAGGCGGTCCGCCACACTCGCCAAATCGCCGTCGGCCCAGGCGGTAAAGCAGAGATCGCTTTCGAAAAAATCCTCCGCAATCGCATCCCATATCGACGCCTTCGAAGGAAAGATTTTATATATGCTCGCCGGTGACTTCCCGAGAAGTTTGGCAATATCAGCGACGTTTGTCTTTGCAGGGCCGTAAAGCCGGCACGCCGCCGTGCCGGCTTCAACGATCTGAATTGTGAATTCCGGTCGTGGCTGGTTCCTTGCAATCATGCCAACTTCCATTTGCAATCCCGCCGAGTTCCTCCAGCGATGTCCTTTGCCCTGCCTTCGAAGATCCGTTGATAAAGGCCAAAGCCGAATGGCATTGAGGGCCAGGCTTCATCAGATGGCGGTCTGAAGGTGCTCATTCTTCAGTAAGAGATCTGACCGTTCACCATCCGCCCGCTGTCTGACGTGAGCTCTCGCTTGAGAACATCACGCGCCTCCGGGCTGATGACAGCAACCGGGGCCGCGACAGCTACGCGCGCCGCCGAACCCGCGAAATCGGCCGCAGTCATCCCGATTTGGTCCGCAACATTCGTCGTTCCTCCCTCAAGGCTTTGCCCCGCCAGCCGCTGTCCAAGCAGGCGCACGATCTCCGGACTGTCGGCGAAGGTGTTGTGGCCGAGGGGATCATTGGTCGCGATTGCGCTCGTGTCGATGACGGAAACACCGAGTTCTTTGAGGAGGGGCGCGTAGGGCCTGAGATCGGACCCGCCGACTCGATTGACGCCACCCGAAAGCCAGCCGGAGACCTCCAGTGCCTTGTCGCGGGTCGATGTCAGGATGGCGAAATGCGGGCGCTTGGGTCCCATCTCCATGAACTGACGGCGAAATACGTCGATGTCGATATCCGGCGACGCCAGAACCACATTCTTGACCTTTACCGGAATCGATTTTTCGCGCATGGCGACGCCGCGCAGGGCCTCTGCGGCAAGCCAGCCGCCCATGGAGTGAGCCAGGATCGTCACGTCGTCGACGTCGGGGCTTTTCACAGCCTGGAGGATCAGATCCTCGAGGGCACGGCGTGAATAGTTGGCGCTCTCCTTGTCATAGAGGTAATCGAAGACGCGGCCTCTTGAGGGCCAGGTAAAGAGGATCGGCGCGGCGTCGGTTCCCGAATCATGGACGATCTGCGCGAAGCGGAAGACTGCGTCGGCATAGGTGTTGTTGAAGCCATGCACGAAGATGATGACCTGATGCCTCTTGTTTCGGTTCCTTCGGTACCAGTCCAGGGCCTTGCCTTCGGATTGCACCTTGGCGACATCAGTGACCGCGAACTCCTTTTGCGGGTTGGGCGGCATGCGGGACGGCCACTGCACCTCTCCGATCTTGCGGTTCCGATCGGGCGGGATGGATATGTCGATGCTGTTAAGGGAAATCGCCGTCCCGCGGTCGCCGGAAAAGAGACTGCCAGGATCGTCCGATGGCTTGCGGGTTGTAGCGACGAGCATGGTGACCCGGCTTGTGCCGGTCGGGGCCGCAGCGAGAGGCCGAAGGACGTCCTGCGCCCGGTTGGCGCAACCCGATACAGCGAGAGCGAGGGCCACAAGGACCGGGACGGCTCGGCCCAGGCGGGCGGCGATCGCCTTGGCGAACCCAAAACCAAACCCGGTGAGACCCTGGGCAATTCGCCCAGGGAACGAGAGCGATGTGGTCATCTCAGTGCTGCTCGACTTCGCGAGGGATCCGGAACCAGGCGACGTAGAGCGCCGGCAGGAAGAGAAGTGTGAGCGCCGTGCCGACGACGATCCCACCCATCATCGCGTAGGCCATGGGACCCCAGAAAATCTCGTGCGAGATCGGGATCAGGGCGAGCGTTGCGGCCGCGGCAGTGAGCATGATCGGCCGCATGCGGTGCTCGGTCGCCTCCACCACCGCCTTCCATGCCGACAGTCCCTCTGCACGCAGCTCCTCGATCTGGACGATCAGGATTACGGAGTTGCGGATGAGGATCCCGACGAGCGCGAGGACGCCCAGGAGTGCGACGAACCCGAGCGGCGAGTTGCTGGCGAGCAGCGCCACGACGACGCCGATGAGCGCCAGCGGCGCCACCGAGAAGACCAGAAACAGCCTGTGGAAGCTCTGAAGCTGGATCATCAATAGCGTCGCCATGATGACGAACATGGCCGGCGCCACCTTCGCGATCGGACCCTGCGACTTGGCGCTTTCCTCGACCGCGCCGCCGACCTTGACAGTATACCCGGCCGGCAGCGTCTTTTCGAAGGCTGCGACCTTGTCGGACAGCGCCTTCACGACCGTCGCCGGCTGCGTCGCATCGCCGATTCCGGCCTTGATCGTGATGGTCGGAATTCTGTCGCGCCGCCAGATTGTCGGCTGTTCAAGCTCATAGTGGAAGGTTGCCACCGATGACAGCGGCACGGACTGGCCGCTGCTGCTCTGCAGTTGCAGGTCAAGCAGGGTGTCGATCGAGCCGCGCTCCTTTTCTGCGGCACGGCCGATGACATCGACCAGATAGATGTCGTCCCGGACCTGGGTTACGGCATTTCCTTGTACGACGGTGTTGAGCGCCATTGCGATGTCCTGCGACGAGACACCGAGCTGCCTGGCCTTGTCCTGCAGCACGTCTATCTTCACGACACGGGCCGGTTCGTTCCAATTGAAGGCGAGGTTTCTGAGCGAGGGATGGGTGCCGACGATCGAGCCCAGCTTCTGTGCCAGGTCGCGCACCCTCTGCAGATTTTCGCCGGACACACGGTACTGGATCGGCTTGCCAACCGGGGGTCCGATGTCCAAAAGCTTCACGTAGGCGTCCGTTCCCGGAAAGGTCTTCTGAAGGTAGGCCTCCATCTGCTGCTTCAGCTTGTCGCGGACGTCGAGGCCTTTGGTGACGATGACAGTCTGGCCAAAGGACACGTCGGCCGGCTGCACGTCGAAGGACAGGACGAAGCGCGGCGCACCCCTGCCGACGTATGTCGACCAATGCTCGACGCCAGGATTGTCGGCCAGCATCTCATGCTCGAACTGGGCCATCTGGCGGCTTGTTTCGGCGATCGAACTGTTCTGCGGCAGGTTCCAGTCGACGATCAGTTCCGGACGATCGGAACTCGGGAAGAACTGCTGCTGCACCATCGACAGGCCGACGATCGATCCGGCGAAGAGAAGAACCGTCGCGACGATCGTCATCCAGCGCCAGCGCAGGCAGAACTGCAGCAGGCTTGAAAACACCCTGGCAACGCGCCCCTTGTGCTCGGCGTGCTTCTTCATGGTCTTCGGTAGAATGGTCACCCCGATCAGCGGCGTGAATACGACCGCGACGACCCATGAAACGACGAGCGAAACCGCGATGACGACAAAGAGCGTGAAGGTGAACTCGCCGGCGTTGCTCTTGTTGAAAGCGACGGGGATGAAGCCCGCGACCGTTACCAGCGTGCCGGTCAACATCGGAAACGCAGTCGATGTGTAGACGTAGGTGGCGGCCTTCGTGAGACTGTCGCCCGCTTCCAGCCGTGCGACCATCATCTCGACGGCGATCATGGCGTCGTCGACGAGGAGGCCGAGCGCGATGATCAGCGCTCCGAGCGAGATGCGCTGCAGCGAGATGCCCGTGTAGAGCATCACCAGGAAGGTGATGGCGAGCACCAGCGGGATCGCGATTGCCACCACCAGGCCGGCCCTCATCCCGAGGCTGATGAAGCTGATCGCGAGCACGATCGCGACCGCCTCGAACAGGGCCTTGGTGAAGCCCCCAACCGCCTCGTCGACCACTTTCGGCTGATCGGAGACTTTTTCGACGGAGACGCCGACCGGAAGCTCCTGGACGATGTTGCCCATCGTCTTTTCGAGCGTTTCCCCAAACGCGAGCAGGTTGCCGCCCGTCTTCATGCCGATCGCGAGGCCGATGGCCGGCTTTCCGTTGAAGCGGAAAAGCGACGTCGGCGGGTCGACGTAGCCGCGGGTGATCGTTGCGACGTCCGTCAGCGGGAAGAAGCGGTCGTTGACCCGAAGATTGATCCCACGCAAGGTGTCTTCGGAGATGAAGCGCCCGCCGACCCGCAAAGCGACGCGCTCGGGCCCGGTTTCCACGAAGCCGGACTGAGTGACGGCGTTTTGCGCCTGCAGCGTGGCAATGATCGCGGAGCGGTCGATGCCGAGGGCGGCGATCTTGCGGGTGGAGAATTCGAGGTAGATCACCTCATCCTGCGCTCCGACGATATCGACCTTGCCGACGTCGGGGATCTTGAGGATCTGCGTTCGGGCGGTCTCGGCGTAGTCGCGCAGCTCCCTCTGGCTCAGTCCGCTGTCGCCCGTAAAGGCAAAGATATTGCCATAGACGTCGCCGAACTGGTCGTCGAAGAAGGGTCCGACAACGCCCTGTGGAAACTCGTGCCTGATGTCGTCGATCAGGTTGCGGACCCGCGACCAGGTGGGCTTCACGTCCCGTGCATTTGTATCCGGCAGCAGGTCAACGAAGACGATCGTCTGACCGGCTGTCGTGATGCTGCGGGTATGTTCGAGGTTGTCGAGTTCCTGCAGCTTCTTTTCGATGCGGTCGGTAACCTGCTGCGTCACCTCCTCGGCGGATGCACCAGGCCACTGGGCCTGGATCACCATCGTCTTGATCGTGAAGGACGGATCCTCCTCGCGACCTAAGCCGAGATAGGCAAAGGCGCCCGCTAGCGCAAACATGATCATGAAATACCAGACGAGAGAGCGATGCTCGAGTGCCCAGTCCGAAAGGTTGAATTTATTCACGGGCGTTGCTCCTGTCCGAGTTTCACTTTCTGTCCATCGACGAGTTCATCGATTCCGGCGACGACGATCGCTTCGCCTTCCCGCAGGCCCGATAGAACCCTGACGGAACGGGCGCCAGATTCCGGGCCGTCGAGTTCAACCGCTCTCGGAACCACCGTGGCTGTCGAGCGATCCACCACCCAGACCTGGCTGGCACCGCCTTCATGGCGGATGGCGGAGAGCGGCAGCGCGATCGCCTGCTTCCTTTCTCCGACAAGCGGCGTCGCGGTGACCACGGCGCCGAGGCGGAAGATGTCGGGCGCCTGATCGATGGCGATCTTCAGTCGATAGGTGCGGGTATTCGGATCGGCCTGCGGCGCGATCTCACGAACGACGCCAATGGCTTGAATTTTGCTGTCGAGCTGGAGGGCCACATTGAAGCGGTCGTCCTGGCGAACGTTGCTGAGCTGCGCCTCCGGAACGTCGACGACCACGTCGCGCTGTTCGAGGCGTGCGAGGCTCAAGACCGGCTGGCCGGCCGAGACGGTCTGGCCCGTTTCTGCGGACGTGGCCGTGACGACGCCATCGAATTCGGCCCTCAGTTCGGCGTAGCCAAGTTGCTCGTGCGCCTTCGCAAGGCTGGCCGCTGCTTTGGCAGCATTGGCGGTAGCCGATTTGAGCTGCTGTTCGGCAAGATCGTGATCGGCAACGCTTGCCGCATTGCTCTGCATCAGCTTTCTCTTTCGCGTCTCGGTCGTCGCGGCGTTCTCCAACTGTGCCTGAGCGTTGCGCAGATCGGCTTCGGCGCTCTTGACGGCGAGCTGCAGCGTGAGCGGATCGATCTCCGCTAGGACATCGCCCTTGTGCACCAGATCGCCAACATCGACCTTGCGAGACACCATCCGCCCAAGAGTCCGGAACGCCAGATCGGTCTCGATGCGGGCTCGCACGACGCCGGGCAAGCTTGTCGCTTTGTTCTGTTCGACCTCAGCCATGACCACTTTGACCAGACGGGGCGTTGCCTGCTCTCCTGCCTCCGACCTTTGATCGCAGCCAACAAGCAGAGAAATCGACAAGAGAAATGGAAGAGAGGTACCTATGCGCACGAGTGTCATCTCACTTGCCTTCCCAGGCGATTGCCTGGCCTTCCTTGAGAAACTTTCCGCCTTCGGTGACAACCAGGTCTTGTGGGGCGACGCCGCTGGTGACGATGAAGTCGCTCTGGCGGTATCGGCCGACCGAAATCTTGCGGAGCGAAACGGAACGGTTTTGGGTGTTGACGAGCCAGACGGCGGGTTCGCCGTCGGCTGATGCGATCGCGGTGTAGGGCAGCACGATACCGTCCCGCGGCGCGGCGCGCAGCTTGCCCACGACGGGCGTTCCAAGCGGCCACGGCGTGCTCTCCTGGAGCCCCACCTTGATCCGGATGGTGCCTGCTTTTGCGTCTATGACCGGCGAGACCTCGCGGATGTTGGCGTGGACGTCTCGCGTGGGGTCCGAAACCGGTGCGACGACGACGTCGTTCAAAGGACGGCCGTCCAAAAAGAATGCTTCAAAGACATCAAACACCGCATCTCTTGGACCGTCGTGGGCGATCGTGAAGGCCGATTGCGCCGCTGAGACGACCTGCCCGGCTTCAATGCTGCGCGCGGTGATGATGCCGTCCGCGGCCGCTCTCAACTCGGTGTAGGACAGCGCGTCCTTCGCCGTCGCGAGCGCGGCCTCGGCGGCCTCGAGGGAAGCCTGCGCACTCAGAAGCTCTTTCTGGGCATCGTCAAAGATCGCCCGCGGGACCGCCTGTGACTGCAGGAGTGACGTCGCCCGGTTGAAGGCGAGCGTCTTTTGCGCGAGGACCGCCTGCGCCGACTCCAGTGCTGCGCGGGCGACACTGACGTCGGCCTGTTGCTCCGTGTCGTTGAGCTGGGCCAGGACGTCGCCGGCGTGGACATGCGACCCGACATCGACCTTTCTCTCGAGAACTCTACCGCTGACGCGAAAGGAAAGTTCAGTCTGGACCCTTGCCTTCACCTCGCCGGTGATTTCCGCACCGGGTTGATACTGCGCCTCCGCGGCCGAGACGGCGCGAACCTGCTGCGGCGGCGGCGCCACTTCAGCTTTCTCCTCGCAGGCAGCCAGAACTGCGCAGGCGAGACCAATTCCCAGCAATCGAAAGGACTGCATGTTTTGCTCCGGTATGGTTGCGAAGAGACGCGTTGTTGAGCGGCCAGCTTCGATCTTCTACTTGGACCAGGCGATCGCCTAATGTTGACATCGCCCACTTAGTGTCTAAAGTGGGCGATGTCAACTTGGTTGGCCAAAAAATGTTGACACATACAACATGGAGACAGGTGACCAGATGCGGACAGCCGCTGGATATCAAGCAATTTCAATGGGATGTTATGAATTTAGCTGTGAGAAAATATCGCGAGCGGAATTGAAGGCGCGGCGTCCCCATCAAATACTGGAGGCCGCGTTCGAGGAGTTTGCGGCAAACGGTTACGCGGCAACGCGAGTAGAAGACGTCGCAAGGAGATGTTTCGCCACATGTCGGCTTCATCCCGCACCTGTTGACCGCCATCGGCAGCCTTCGGGGATCCCGCGCCGACCGAATTCGCGACCTGCTGCTGATCGCTTATGAAAACACGGCCAACGAGGGAAAGACGAGAGAACTCCTGCGCTTGTCCATCGCCGAAGGAACTCGTTTTCCCGAAATGGTCGATTGCCTTCATGAGCAATTCATCGCACCGACGCTTGCAGCCCTTACGGGCTTGGTCGAGCAAGGCATCGCGAGAGTTTATACAGGATGCGGCGGCCGACACGCCGGACGTGCTCGCGACTTCGATTTTTCACGTTGCCGTCTGGCGTCTGGCGTCTGATGTTTGCGGATCGAAAGCCGATCGACGGCAAGGCGCTTATGGAGGGCACATCGACCTCGTTATGGGTCGGTCTGCAGCATTCGGGACGAGCCGCGCGATTTGAGCAGGTAGGTCAGAGCCGACAGAGCCGTGTGGTTTTCTGCGCATGGCAAAGGCCGGATGGGTCGTGCGACGTCCGGCCTGAACCTTTTCCTCATGCTGAGCTCAATCTAGTTCCCACCAGGTGCGCGATTGTAATCCGACGGCGGCGTTTCGCCCGAGACCACGATGTTTCCCTGGATCCTGTAGACGATCCGTAAATTGGCGGCCGCGGCCTGAAGCCAGCCGACCGCCTCTTCCGACGTCCATGCCGTGCCTTCCGGTGGAAGGCTCTCAAACAGGCCGGCGATCAGAGGATTCACAGACTGGGAGCTGCTGTTGCCGCCGCTCCGGTTCATCCCGCCTGCAACGGCCGGGCCGGAGCGGCTCTGATCGGAAGAGCTTGCATATACCTCGCCAGAAGAGCCTGAAGAACTGGCGTGGGACAAACCTGAAGAGCCCCCGTGGGACGAACCCGAGGACGCTGCGCCAGAGGAGCCCGCAGCGGATCCAGACTGATCTCCATAGGAAGAATATGTTGTTCCGCCGGTGCTCGAGGCGGCTGCCGCACCGACGACGACGCCTGCCGCATACCCGCCCAGAACGTAGGCTCCGCGGCGATAGTATCCACGCCCATAGTCTCCACCGCCATACTCTCCGTCACCGTAGTCGCCGACGCCGTGGTCTCCACGACGATAGTATCCACGGCCAAAGTATCCGTTACCGTTGCCCGAGACCTTGAGATCACCGGAGTTGTTGACGGTGAGGTTGCCCGAGTCCTTTGCGACGATATTGCCTCCGGAGTTCATGAAAGCGCGGTTCCCGTTGATGTTACCGCCCGAATTCAGCGTGTTGCGGATGTTTCCGGACACGTTGCTGCCTTCGCGGCCGGGTCCTTCTGCCAACCGTCCCTTTGCGCCACCGACATTTGGCATACGGGGGTTCACCGGCGGACGGTTCTGCACGCTCATCGGCGGACGGCCATGGCTGGCCGTCGGCGGATGCCGTATGCTGCCCATCTGCGGACGTGGCGGCCCTCCCGGCCCTCCCGACGGGAGATGCGGCGGCCCTCCGGATGGCAGCGGCGGTGGACCGCCGGGTGGCGGCGCAAACTGACCGAAGGCAGCGTCCGATGTAATGGTCGTTATCGCGAGAAAAGCAAGACAGGTGCGCTTCAGACGGTTCATCACTTGCTCCCTTCCATTGTCGGCGCGACGGCGGGTGTCAGGACGATCTTTTTCACACCGGCGGGAGGTTCAAAGGTGAATTCGGAATCCGACAGAGGGGGCTGGGTCTTCCAGCTCGTGAATTCGGCAACGAAACTTGGTTGGCCCTGCAGCAACGGGTAGGTCACGATCAGGCGATGTGGCGTCGCCTCATCATTCTTCTCGACCCACAATTCCAGATCGATGCCGGACTTCTGAGAGAAAAGCAGATGCCGGCACTCGACACCGTCGACATTGGCAGTCCCTACCTGCGAGGCGGCCAAGGCGTCCCCTAGCAGCACTTTGTCCGGAAAGTCTGCAAAAAGGGCGCCGAGCGGAAAATCGACGTCCAGCTTGGTTGCGACCTCGCTGAGAGCAGATGGTATGTCGCCCGATGCCGGGATCGTCACGTATTTCTTGCTGTCGGGAAAGAAGACCGAGGCCGCCTTGCCGTCATAGAACAGATCGTGCCTGCCGTCATCGCCGATAAACTCGACGGCGATCCGATCGGGACGGCGCACGGCAATTTTCATCGTATGGAAGATGTGAAGCGGTTGTCCGGACTGGTCCAGGTAAACGCTGGTCGTTCTCGCCGTAATCGATAGGTCCCTGGCCATGAGCGTCTTGCCCATCTGCGAAACGGCGATGGCGGCCTCGTCGCTAATCGCCGGTTTGATCGGCGGGGTCGGCTCATCCGCGCGCGCTGTCGGCAGCGCGACGAATCCTACGCACACGACAAGCGCGACGGCATGGACGGCATTCCGAAGTATCGCATTCAAACCTCCCCCGCTCGCGCCGTCGACAATGGGATTCCCGGCGACCGAACGGCGCAGGGCCTTCAATAGGCCCCGGTTCGGGCCAGTGCACATTTCCATTTTCATTTCCTTTGCAATTATAGATTCATGGATGGCAGGCAGCCCAATGCGGCTTCCCGCCAAGTAGATGTCGTTCGCGTGCTGGAGCGTTGCGGCCGTCCAGGATTGGAATGTTCAGATGCCCTGGCAGAACCACACGCCTCCGACGACAATGGCGAGGATCGAAAACGAGGCCATGAGGACATTTTGCACTTTGACGCTTTGGGCGCCCGGCCGACCCGCAAGCCAGCCGATGAAGGTTGAAAACGTTGCCATCGCGGCGATGGTGCCGAGACCGAACACGAGGAGATAGGATGCCGCTTCGGTATTGGTGGGCAATGCCAGCGCCGGCACGATGCCGAGCAAGTGCGAACTCCCGGCGAGTCCGTGCACCGTGCCAACAGCAAAGGCCGGATGCTTGTGCCGGTGCCCATGCAAATGCCCACGATACCCGTCGGAATGAGTTTCGGCCCTGTCGGCAACTGCTGCCCGTAGTCCCCAGATGCCGATGCCGCAGAGCATGACGCCCACGAAACGCTCGCCCCAGGCGGATACGATGTCGATGGACAGAGCGCCCCGCAGCAATAGCGCGAGCAACCCCACGCCAACGACGCCGGCGCTGTGTCCGACCCCCCATCGAATCCCTGTCCGCCAGGCCCGAGCTTTGGCGTCGACGGCATATGGTGCGATGGCGGCAAGGTGATCCGGGCCCGAAACCACGTGCACAATGCCTGCGAGGAGCCCGGAGGCCAGAAGGGTCATCAGAAAGGAGGGGGTCATGTCGTAGCCTTTGGGGCGGTGGAATTCGCCTAGCGGTCGGGCAGCGCGATCCAGCGTGGCACGAAGCGTTTGTTCGGCCACGGCGCATCATCAGTCGGGCAATCGAATGCGGGCTCGGACGTGGGAATTGATCATGTCCGCAAGCCATATCAACCCGCCGCGCCAGAACCCGTGCAACCGCTGTTGATGGCTGCGGTAGAGGAGAACGTGCCCGAGCTGAGCCACGCGTCCGCGTATGAAGCCGCCCGTGAACAGTCCGAATTGTCCGAGCGAGCCATAGGCGCCATAGCCGCCTAGCGATACGATCGAACCGAAGTCCCTGTAGGAGAACGAGGGCAGCGCTCTCCCTTCCAGCCAGCCAGGAAGATGGCGGATCAAATGCGAAGCCTGCTGATGAGCAACCTGTGCTGCCGGCGGTAGCGGCTTGCCGGAGTCTCCCACAGAAAGACTGGAACAATCCCCGACGGCAAAGATCCGGGGATCAAGCGTCGTCTGCAGAGTGGGCCTCACCACGATCTGATTGTTGCGTGTCACCTCAAGGCCATCGAACGAGGCACAGGCGTCCGAAGCCTTCACACCGGCCGCCCATACCTTCAGCTTGGCGTTGATCTGTCTTCCGTCCGCCAGTCGAAGGCAATCTGCCTCGGCGGCGACGACCCGCGCGCCCGTCAGGACGGCGACGCCAAGCCTCTCGAGACGCTCGCGAGCGGCGATCGCCACACGGTCGGGAAACGCACCCAACAGATTTTGCCCGCTCTCGATCAGCGTCACCTTGACCTGGTCGCGTAGTCCTGCTGCGCCGTAACAGGCGGAGGTATCGGCGAGCTGGACAAGCTCTGCGGCGAGTTCGACTCCTGTAGCACCACCTCCGACCACCGCGATGTGCAAGGTGCTGTTGGCCGCGAGCGCTTCGAGCATGTGCGCCATTACCTCGCGATTGAATTTCATCGCCTGGGAACGGCTGTCGATCGTCAGGCAGTGATCGCGCACGCCTGGCGTTCCGAAGTCGTTCGCCTCGCTGCCCGTCGCCAGGATTAGCGTATCATAGGAGATCGCGCGCTCCGGCAAGATGGAGCGACCCTCGATTTCCAAGGGCTTCAGATGGACCTTCCGCTCTTTCCGGTCGATGCCCTTGAGTTCTCCCGTCTCGAACACGAAACGTCGGTTGCGGGCTTGGGAGATGTAGGAGGTTTCCTGCTGGGAGACGTCCGTGGTTCCGGCAGCGATCGTATGCAGCATCGGCTTCCATACATAGGCAGGCTCCCGGTCGACCAGCGTCACGGCGATGGAGG
The DNA here is from genome assembly GCF_014193145.1 of Rhizobium sp. BK060. NCBI lineage: Bacteria > Pseudomonadati > Pseudomonadota > Alphaproteobacteria > Hyphomicrobiales > Rhizobiaceae > Rhizobium > Rhizobium sp. BK060. Next base: position 62,773 of record NZ_JACHYW010000015.1, on the reverse strand, counting down.
TTCTGCGTATGCTTCCCGGCAATTTGGAGGCAATTTCAAGCCCGGCGATTCCGCCACCGACGACCACGATCCGGTGGGGCCTTGAAGGCGTGCCTGCGTGGTCGCGATCGTATCTCTGGGGCTTGTCGGACGGTGTGGATGGTTTCGACATCTATCTTCTCCAGATCGCAGTGTCTTCGGGAATTTGGCTGATTGGCGGAGCGTGCCCGCCCCGACCGGCTGCCAGCTCGCACGGCTCGACGATCAGCCGTCCGCTGCGGCGGTAGGTGGTTAGAAGGCGCACCCAGTTCGCCAGGATCGACAGCCTTGCATGACCGCCGCCGGACAAGGTTCGAAGATGCAGCAGCCCCCACAACAACCAGGCGGGAAAGCCGATAATCGAACGCCCGCGAAATTCCGCGACGCCGACATTCCGAGAAATGGTTGCCAGCTTGCTCGGCGTGAAGGACACGTAAGGCTTGGGATGAATGGTGTTTGCAAGCCGGGCGGCGATAAGCCTGCCGACGTATCTGCCTTGATCCTGTGCAACCGACGCCAATCCCGGCATCGCCCGGCCGTCGGGCCCGATGACATGGGCCGCATCGCCGACAACAAAACACTCGGGATGTCCCGGCACTGATAAATCCTTCAGGACCGCTACCGTTCCGTCTGGTTTGACATGCGCGCCGAGCGTGCGCGCCAGCGGCACACCCTGGACGCCGGTGCACCACAATACGGTCGCAGCCGCGATGCGCTCGCCACCGATGGCGACGCCCGCCGCGTCCACGTGAGTTACGGGAACGCCCAGCCTTACCTCGACCCCTTGGCCTTCCAGCGCGCGGGCCGCGTAGGCTGAATGTCGTTCGCTGAATGCCGGCAGCAATCTTGGTCCCGACTGGACGAGTACGACGCGCGCCTTGCCGAGGTCTATATTTCGAAAGTCGGATGCGAGCGTCCTTCGGGTAAACTCGCTGATCGTGCCTGTGATCGCGACGCCCGTCGGCCCACCGCCGACGACGACCACTGTCATATCGCGCGCCTGTTTCCGAGGGTCGGGCTCCAATTCGGCTCGCTCAAACGCCTTCAAAAGTCGATTGCGGGCGGTGACGGCGTCGCCAAGCGATTTCAATCCAAGCGCGTGCGGCGCCCATTCCGCCTCGTGACCAAAATAGCTCGTCTGCGCTCCCGTCGCGACCACCAGGATGTCATAGGCCAGATCGTCGCCTTCGTTCATGACGACAACCCGGCTGGACAGGTCGATACGCGTCGCCTCGCGCATTTCCACCCGGACGTTCGGCATCTCCTGCAGAAGTGATCGGATTGGCGTCGCAATTTCCGCCGGCTCCAGGATCGAGGTGGCGACCTGGAAGAGGAACGGTTGAAACAGGTGATGATTGTTGCGGTCGACGAGCGTGATGTCGGCGTTGCTGTCGCGCAGGGCGCGGACGGCTGCCAGGCCGGCGAAACCTGCGCCGATGACAACGATCTTGCACCCCGATGTCTGGTTTGTCGCGACGGTGAGGCGAGCGTTCATACGGCGACCTCTCGGGCCAGATTGGCTTGTTTGGCAGCGCTCGCCTTGGCAAGGAGCTTACGCGACCTCGGCGTGTCGCGGATTTTGAAATTGGCCAAGGCAAGTTCGAGGGCCCTTTTCGGTCGATTGCCGATTCCCATGAAGAAAGCAGAAGCATGGTCCGCATAGGCTTCCGGCCGACGCGCCAGGAGCCGCTCATATGCCTCGCCTGCAAGTACCGCTTCCCTTACGGCATCGCCGTCGCCGCGGGCGGCGAGGATCTCCGCATGAACCGCGCGATACTCGGGATCGTCGGAGGTTTCGACCAGCGGTGCGACGAGAGCTTCCGCAAGATCCGGCTCTCCGCGCGCCAACGCTACTTCGGCACGATGTCCGCGTCCTGGAACATGTGCCGGCAGGATCGCCTCGAGTTCTGCCAAGATCCCCTCCGCACGATCCAGGTCGCCGCGACGCATCGCGCTCACGCCCCATTCGAAGAGGAGTTGGCCGCACGGAAAAGGCGAGACACCTTCGTCGGCATCAAGCGCGGCGGCATAGGAGGTTTCCGCCGCGCTCCATTCATTCATTTCCGCCAAGAGCGTCGCGAGGCTTCCCAACGTGTTAATACCCGGATCGCGCTTGGCCAGCCTTTCACGCAGGACCAGCGCTTCGTTGTAGTGCCCCGTCGCCTGCAGCAGCGCCACCCGTTCCGCGTCGATTTCCTGTTTTGAATATCCAGCCAGGAACGCCTGAGCGAGAAGCCCTTTTGCTTTCTCGAACAGGTGGAAACGACCGGCGATCTGGGCGCGAACATAGAGTGCTCTTGCGGACCCCGGCGCAGTGACGGCCTCGCCGGCGATTGTCTCGGCGCGGTCGTGGTCGGCGATGCGGCCCAACAAGTCGCCGCGAAGGAACAGGAGCTTCGAGAGCGACAGCAGGCTGTCCGGATTTGCACCGTCGCGGCGGTCGCGCTCAAGGCTGTCGATTGACGCCGACAGGTTGGCGACGGCGATCCGCCCGCTCGTATAGCGCCGGGGATCGATCATCATGCGGCGGCGTCCTTGATGCCCGTCAGCAGTGCCGGATAGCCGCGCGTCAGCGAACCACCGTCGATCGCAATCGTGTCGCCATTGATCGATCTTGCCTTGTCGGACGCGAGAAACACGGCGGCCGCGCCGATCTCTTCCGCTGCAACGGCGCGCTTCATCGGGATGACGCCCAGGAAGAGATCGCGCATCGCAGGATTTTCCAGCTCCTTCCGGGTCAATGGCGTCTCCACCAGACCCGGAGCGATGCCGACGACCCGAATGCCGCGACTGCCCAGCTCCAGGGCACCGCAGCGTGTGATCATGTCCACTCCGGCCTTCGCCGCGCAGTAGGCGGCCTGGCCTTCGCCGGCCTGCCGTGCGTTCACCGAGGAGATGTTGATGATCACACCCGGACGGCCTTGCTCGATCATGATCCGGGCGCCATGCTTGACGCCAAAAAAGACCCCGCCGAGCGTCACGGCCTGGACGGAATGCCATTTTTCGGCAGTCAGTTCGGTGATTGGCGTGATCGCACCGAACCCGGCACAGTTGACCACTATGTCCAGCGATCCGAAAGCATCGCGTGCGGCGTGCAGTGCGCCCTCGACCTGTGCCTCATCGGAAACGTCGGTGATCCGGCCGATGGCGCGATCACCCAGTTCGCGGGTGACATCGTCAAGCGCTTTCGCATTGAGATCGCAGAACAGCACGCTCGCGCCCGCTTCGATGAACGCCGTCGCGATCGCCCTGCCTATGCCGGATGCGGCACCGGTCACGACGGCGCCCTTGCCCTTCAGTTCATTCATGCTCTCTTCTCCTTTGATGGTGGTGGGATGGTTTGGCCGCCGCATAAGCTTGGCTGATCAATCCTAGCGCCGCTGGGCTTCCAGGTAGTCGTAGACAACCTCTCCGTCGCTCAGCGTCATGTCCCATAGGTGCTGGCGGCCTTCGAGCACCCGCACGACCGGAAGTGCTGCGACCGGGCAGCCGGCATGCGGGACCATGAACAGCTCCGCGGGTCCGCCCCATGCGCCCTTCAGCCGGACATTGTAGAGATTGACCTTCACGAGCTGGGCGACCTTCGGCGTGCGACCGTCGACATCGGGAAGCAGCTTCAGCACGAGGTGGGTTGTCTGCAGCTCCTGCTCGATCTCGGCCAGGCGATCAGACAGGTCGATCATGCGGTACGGCATGGTCGCCAGTGCGACTTGGGTGCCGCCATGGGAGAGCGTGCCGGTCAGCACCTCCCGGACGGCCTTAAGCTCGGGCTCGGCGTGTCGCTTCGGGAAGCCGAGGATCTCCCGCCCGGCGAGCGTCGGCGACTCGCTGTTGAGGAAGGCCTGGAACACGTAGATGACTGGCTTGCCCTCGAAGGTGCAGGCCACCGAATGGCCGATCTCGACGTACGGCCCGAATCCGCTGACCTCTGTCATGTTCCGCCACTCTATGGTGACGCGGTTGCCCTCGGCGGGTTGAAGAGGTCGCGGGACGACCGCGCGTACGGCCTCTGCCGTGCTCTCGTAGGTGACGATGAGCTGGTGCATGTCCTTGTAGTGCCACGGCCCGCGCGGGTAGCTGGGCCTCAGCGTCGACATTACCGGATATTCCAGGAACCAGTCAGTGACGCTTCCATTGTCTTTCATGTTGTCCATGTTCATTTCTCCACAAATGCGGGCACGGGAAGGTCCGTCCGCTGGTTGGCTTGACGCACGTAGGGAAAGACAGGAGCGGCCGGCTGGGTCGGACCGTCGACCGCATCGCCCAGCCGCTCGCCACGCCCGCCGTTCACCAGCAACGTGAGCATCTCGTCCAGGATGTCGTCGTCCAGCCAGCGACCGCCCGCGTTCGTGTGCGGACGGTCCTCGAGCACTGCCCGTTCGATCTCCAGGAAATTGCCTATTCCGAAGGGATGAGCGAGGTCCAGGACCAGGTAGTCGCCCATGAGCATATCGCGCATGGGATGCCGTCCATCCGCTTCCGGCGGCCAGGCAATCTCGCCATCGAGACCGTCGAAGAACGCAAGCGTTGCGTCGACACGTGCCTCGTAGAGCGGCCGATATTCCCTGGAGAGGGCGAAGGCGTCCTCCCTGTTGTAAAGATCCCGCAGCTCGACGCCCTTTGGATCGCGTGTCGCGTTCGACAGAATGACGTTCTTGATCTCCGGCCGGCCGACGCGTTCGAGCCGGATCGGCTTGCCGCGGCGCGCGACCAGCGTCTCCGCCACGGCGGCGATCAGCGTGACACCGTCCAGGCGTTCGAGGATTGGGGCGAACGGCACCTCGACGACGATCGTCAAGACGTCGCGAAACTGGACGGTATTCGTGCCCGTCGCTCCGAAGGACAGCTTGCCGGAGATGTCGGTGCGGATAGTTGCCTCGACATCCATGAAGAACGGGTCGCTGACCAGTCCGGCATAGACTCGCATGCCATCGAGTTCCAACGGCGCGCCGGTAACGAAGGCTGTCTCGCACCCGTCCGATGTGACGACGGTGCCCTTCTGAACCGACATCCCGTCCGCCACGTCATTGAAACGGACATCGATCGTATGTTGCGCCATGCCGTGCATGAAGCTGCCGCCCGAGCGGGTCAGCGGCCGCAACCGGAAACGATAGGTCACAGCATCGCTGAAGAAGGACTGCGATGTGGCCATTGGAAACGCATTCATGATCAGGACGAGATTTCCCGGGTGTTCCGGGCTGGGAAAAGCGTAGAAATCGGTGATGTCCACTGCGGGATCGTCCATCACTGCGGGACCGCTGAAATGATCTGACATTGCGTTCACCTCTCTTTCCGTTGTTCAGTATTTCTGGTCGATGATGCCGCGGAGCGCGTTCAGCCCGGGCACGAACAGGTACTCCCCGCCCTTCACCGTGACGAAGGTCGGCAGGTCGAACAGGAACGGTCGCTTGGCACCGGGCACTGACATTTGCGAGCCTTCGCCGCCGACCCCATTGATCGGGTCTTGCTCGCTGGGATCGAGCCCGAGGAATTCGCCGCCTTTCATCCATTCGGCCTGGACGAACTCGAACTGCCGTTCGATGTCGGCCTGGATGAACAGGTTGATCAAGCCGCGATCGACGCCGTCGTCATCAAGGGCGTCATCCTTAAGATGTGGGCCGTATTCGACGCCGCGCCGAAGCAGCCGGTGCCGCCTCACGGCAGTCGCCCGTTTCAGCGGAGTGGCACGCGGGTTACTGCGCCGCAGGTGCGAGCCGAGCGGGCATCGCAAACCCTCGTCGTCCCCTTCATAGGTGAAGTTGTTGCGCCGGTCAGGGTCCGCGGCGATGGCCGGATCGTCCTTGTCGGGCGACAGATCGAGCGGGCAGCCGCTGGGCCAGCGCCCCATGATCTTGGCCGCCACCAGGTCCCGATTATGCTGATCGTCGCTGCCATAGAGCGACCGGGCGGCCGTCGCTAGATATCGGCGAAATACCGCCACGTCCTGATAGAGCTTGCGGAATACCACGAATGTCCCGTTCACACGCAGTTCGAACGGTTCGGGCATTTGCGTGCCGCCAGGCCCGACCTCGTCCTCGTAACCGAGCAGGAACTCGCCCGGCTTCAGCGGGCGCCATGTGCCGTCGCGCTCCAGCACGCCGTCACCGGGATAGGAGGGCGTGTCGGCGCCCTCGATCGGCGGTTGCGAGATTGGATCGGCAAAACCGAAATGCTCGCCCTCAGATCCGATTCCGCTTTCATTCGTCGCCATCGTATCTTGAATGAACCGGACTTCGAGCCCGCCGGCCGAACCCATTTCCTCTTGAAGGATCCGCGTTGCTTCTTCGCGACCTTTATCGGAATCGGTTCGCACCAAGACCATGGCATGTATATCAGGACCCCCAAGGCCGCCTTCCCAGCGCTCCGGCGCGTGCGGTCCGACATCGCCGACAACATTCGCACGGCCCCGCGCGCCTACTCGGAATGCCTCGGGGAAGGTGTTCAGCGCTCGCTCGGAGAGTCCAAGCGCCTTCAGCCCTTCATGGGTGAACCCGATATTGATCGTAAACCCGGTCCCATGCTCCCTCTGTCGCGCATTCACGCGTTGGAACATGTTGCGCAGCCATGCTCGCGACTTCGCCCCGTCGTTGAACCTCAGGAAAATGTGACGCCCGTATCGCAGGAGAATAGGCGTCACGACATTGTCCTGGATGTCGTGAAGGTTGGCCTTTAGGTCAGCAGAGGTCAGGCCAGGTTGAGAACCTAGAGTGGGCATTGTGGGCAATCCTTGTCGCAGTATGTTCGACGCAATCGTCGGGCCCAGGCTGGAGCAGCGGTCAACCTCATCTTCTGGAAGTCAGATGGTTCTGACGGTGTTCGCGGTCATCATTTGCCGATGTGTTCGGCTACGTCCTCGTACTGCCACTGGCGAGCCACATCCGTGTCGATCATCGCGGCGCTTGGCACTTGCTTGTAGGATTCGGCCAGCTCCCCGAAGAACGCGTTCACGGCGTCCTCGAGATCGACGTCGCCTTTGGCGACTGCACGCTGGAACTTCTGGGTCTTCTCGTACCAGTCGGCGGCCTTGTAGATCTGGCCGAGACTGAGGCTCGGAGCGACATCGTAACAGGCCAGGGTCTTGATCTGACCACGTGCGATATAGTCCACGATGTCACGTGCCGTCGCATCCGGGCCCGTCGGACACCCAACGCAATGGCCCCAGATCTTCGTCAGGTTCTCCTTCCCATTGAGAACGAAGTCGTCGAAGTACTTCTCGAGAGTTCCGTCGAACTGAGAGATGAAGAACAGAGTGTAACCGTCGAAGTCCTGGGTTCTGGCGACGAACCAACGCGCCGTCCGGATCAGGCCAAGCATCGTCGTCGCCTCCGAGAAGGTCTTTCCAGGTCCGCCCCAGACAGGGACCTCGCGGCTCAGCGTGTCCGTGAACGCCACCAGGTCGGCGTCGGACTTCAGCCCCCACATGCCGGTGAACTCCTTGACTTCGTTCTTGCCGCCCTTGCCCATAACAAGGCCCGGGTAACGCAGGCCCCACCCGCTGGCGCTCGTCCTGTGTTGCGACAGATCCATTTGGCTGCGGTCTTCATGGTTCATTTTGTAGTCTCCAAATATGAGCGCGAGTTACGGGGCATGCCCGATGTTGACAACGCCCACTTAAAGGCTAGAGTGGCCAATGTCAACATCATTCCAGTAAAAATGTTGACACAAGCAACTTAGAAACGTAAATGAGACAAATATGACCCAAGACATTTCCACAACAGACCAACGCCCCTACCACCACGGTGACCTGCAACGAGCGATCGTCGATGCTGCCATCGATGTCCTCAGCGAATCCCAAAGCACGGAGTTCTCGCTTCGGGAGCTCGCCCGGCGGGCGGGCGTAAGCCACAACGCCCCGTACAAGCACTTCGCCGACAAGCGTGAATTGCTGGCGGCCGTCTCGGCGGTAGGGTTCGAGCTCCTGGCAAAGCGGATGACCGATGCCACGAAGGAACTCAATGGTCCGCGCGAGCGGCTGGCAGCCATGGCGCGTGCCTATGTTTGCGGCGGCGTCAACAATCCTGCGCTCTACAGACTGATGTTCGGCGGCTACCTTATGGATCAGGACAACCGACGTCCTGCTATCGAAAGAAACGCGGCTGAGAACATGAAGGCGCTGGTCGCGGGGGCAATTAGCGGCGGCGCTCTTGGCTGCTTCATTCCGGACACCGCGGAAAACGAGCGTAAGATCAATGGCGCCTTACTGATTTTCTGGTCGCAAATGCACGGGCTCACGTTGCTGCTGGTCGACCGCCTGGTCGGCCCCGGTGACAAGATGGAAGAGCTGACCGAGGGCGTCTTGCAAGGCATGCTCGACGGATTGGCGAACTGTATTCCTGCGATACCGGCAGGGGTGTGGGTAGGTCCTCCGCCTGTCGAGTAAACCTCCCAAGCCGTGGACTCGCAAACCTTGCCTTTTTGACGAGCACGCTTGGGCATCGGGGCGTGATCGACCACCCGCCCTGCTGTTTTCATAAGGGCGTATCCGGCCCTTTCCAGAGGAGAAGTCTCTTGGACGCATACATCTCGGCTCTGATGGGTCTCGCAGGCATCGCGATTGGCAGCCTGAGCTCGTTCGCCACCACCTGGATGACGCAGCGATCACAGGTGAAGGAAAAGCATCGCGAGGTCGAGGTCGCCAAGCGCGAAAAGCTCTTTTCGGATTTTATCAAGGAAGCCACGCGGCTTTACGGCGATGCCCTAAGCCACCAGAAGGACGACGTTTCCGACCTCGTGCTGCTTTATGCTTTGGTCGCCCAGATGCGTCTGATCTCATCGCGTCCGGTTGTGGACGCCGCCGAACTTGCTATGGAAAGGATCGTCGAAACCTATCTGGCATCCAACCGCTGTCTCTCTGAACTCCGGGATCTTGCGCGTTCAGGGGCAATGAATTTTCTGCTCGATTTCGGCGAGGCTTGTCGGACAGAATTGGCGACAGGGCACCTGTCTGCCCGATGATTTGTCTCCCGACAAGGTCAGAGAAAATGCTGCGTGACTAACGCAATATGTGGCTACCAGAGGCTCCAGCGCTCAGGTCGCGACGGCTGCACATGCCGTCAGATCACCGTCAGGACGATCCAATCGAATCCAGTGCCCCAATCGAGCGGCCTTCTTGACGATCGTCGTCCGACCTTGTTCATTCGTGCAATGTTCAACCGCAAACGCTGTGCAGATCAGAGTTTCCATCGACGACATCCAGCCGGACGTCTGGCGCCGTCTGGTCCCGGCGTTATCGAGCCGTTCGGCGAATCGTTGCGCCGCTGTGAATGCCTCCTCGAAATCAGGTCTCTGACCGTAGACGAGATCACCCAGTAATTTCGCATATCCCTCGGCAAATTTCGTGTCGCCGGCCATGATCTTGTATGTGCGAAGCGTTTCCGCTTTGGGATTTTCCTTGTAGGCGGGATAGTCCCCCGCCCGGGCCGCGGCCTCCGTCTTCATGATCTCAAGAGCGATCACGACGGCGGCGTCCAGATCATAATGGCCATCCATACGCGATAGGTCATAGATGTGACGAACGAGCGTGTGATCAAGGGGACCAAGGCCCGAGAAAGCGAAGCCCGGCCTGCGCGCCAAGGCCACGAACTTGTCCGCCGCGGTTTCCACCAGTCTCACGCATTTGACGTCGATGGCTTCTGCCTCGGCACGATTTGCCTCCGTAATAAAGGACGACACCGAACGCATTTCCGGTTCTGTCGAGACCGGGAACGTAGAGAGTTCGATCTTTATCTCTGGGCGTAAAACACCCTCACCTTTTGCGATCGGTTCGTAGGGCAAATCGTACCGAACATACTTATCGCTTTGCTTCACCTCATAATGGCCTTCGACGGCAAATCCCGCAGCGCTCAGCCGGTCGTTCACCTCACCCCGAAGCCGCTTCAGAACGCTTCGCGAGTTGGACTTTTCGCCAATGATGCGTAGGTCGATGTCTTCCGACATTCGCTCGAGTAGGCGGTAGGCGCGACCAAGCGCTGTCCCACCGCCAAACGCCAGAGTGAGCCCGTCAACCTCCACATCGTGGATTGCTGCCAAGGCTTGAACGACAAACCAGTCCTTCTCGACCAGCGCAGGGGACGGAAGGCCAAAATGCTCTTACACTTCCAGAAGTGTCTGACGATCTGGCTTATCTTTCAACGCGCAGCTCCGTGCGGCCGTCAGACAGCCGCCGGCTGAAACGCGTTCTAATCTTGACCGTCGGGTTCACTGGGATCTGGGTCGAGCGGCCTTCATTATAGGCCTTCGTACTGTCGCTCTGCTCCCAGGCTACACCAAGCCTGGTAAGAGCCTGAAGTGCAGCGCTATGGAAGCCGTTGGAGCTGGAGACGGCCGGCCCGATATACGCGACTTCATCGCGCGGGCATAGACTCCATAGCCGAGGCGCATCAAGCTACCGTCCTTAACCAGCAGTCGCAGAGCGCGAAGAACCTGATCCTCGCCACTCAGGTCTGCAAAATCGCGCGGCAGAAAGACGTCGGTCTTTCTGGTCCTGGCGACACGATTTTCGATCTTCTGCTTTAATGTCTTTGGCTGGCTCATGCTCTGCTTCTTTCGTGCAAAAACCCGACATAGCGCAAGCACTTGGCCGTCTATCAAATGTTTGACATATCGCGATCGAAGATTTGGCCTAAGCGGGAAGAGATTGGTCGGTCCGCAATGCTGACTACCGCGTCATCGAGAAGAGCAGAAATGCGATTTCTTCGCTCTGAGCAATCTGCCGGTATCAAGCAGCCGATGTGCTAGCGGGTTTCATCATGCGCTTCGTACAGGATGCGCAGTCTCAGAGATTCCCGCGCGAGAATTTGCAGAGGCCTACCGTGTTTTCGCTGATTTTACCAATCCCAGTCGTGGCACGGGGATAAATTACGTGCTCCCGACCAGATCGGTGGATTTGCTCAACCTGTTCTGGCTCTGAGCGGAAAGGCCGGAGTTCGTTGCGATTAGAACGGTCCATCGCAAAAGCGAAGCACACCTGACTCGTTTCGTCGTTCATTGCCATCGAATAGGTCAAAAGACGCTGACGCGAGCGGCTAATGCAAACAATATCTGAGGTTCGATTCGTATCCCTTATCGATGGTGATGCGGTGATAGCGTCTCGGCAAATGTAGATCATCGCTGCGATTGGAAAGCTGCGTCCGGGTTTAGCCGGTCAAAGCCTCCGCTCTCGCGCTTGCCAAAAGAGCGATGATCGCCCCCATCCGCTCGACAACGCTCGCCTGAGATTCGGCAGCGCCTATTCGAGTTCAATCTTGGCGTCGCGCACGACAGGTGTCCACTTGGCGATCTCCGCCTTTACATGTGCGCCGAGTTGCTCCGGCGTCGAACCCACGACAACGGCACTGAATTCGGCCATTTTCTTGCTAACGCCCGGATCGGCGAGCGCCTTGTTGGCCGCCAGGTTCAGGCGAGCAACGACGTCTGCCGGGGTGCTGGCGGGAGCAAACAGCGCGTTCCAGGTATAGGTTTCGTAGCCCGGAACCGTCTCGGCAACCGTCGGCACATCGGGGAAGGACGGTGCGCGCTGCTTGGTGGTGACCGCAAGTGCCCGCAGCGTGCCACTCTTGATGTGGCCGGACGACGACGGCAGGTTGTCGAACATGATCGGAACCTGATTGCCAAGAACATCGTTTAACGCCGGGCCCGAGCCCTTATAGGGGATATGTTCCATCTCCACCCCGGCCATCGCCTTGAAGAGCTCTCCGGAGAGATGCAGCGGCGTGCCGTTGCCGGACGAGGCATAGCTGTAGGTGCCCGGATTGGCCTTGAGGAGTGCTACCAGTTCGGCAAGTGTTCTGGCCGGCAGTGCGGGATTGACGACGAGAACGTTGGGAACCAGAACCAATAGCGAGATTGGCGCGAAATCCTTTTCGGGGTCGTAGGGGGTCGACTTCAGGATCAACGGATTGAGCGCATGCGTCGCAACCGTCCCCATCAGGATCGTATAACCGTCCGCTACCCCCGGAATGTGATCACAAGCAACCGTGTCAAAGTGCCAGGGTCTTTCACATCACTTCGGCGGCGAAAGGCTAGCTTAACGACATCTTTTGATTGAATAGAGAATACATTTCCCGTAAAGGTCTGAGTGCGCAATCACGATGGAACCGCTACGATGGATGCGATTCACACCGAAGGCTTCGACGCTGCTTTGACCCTGACCGATCACATGAAGCACCTGCCGGACAGGAAGCGGCGCGAGTTGGCGCGCATCATCGAGATCCTGTTTGCCGAGGTCGAACGTTTTCAGGCGACAAAGCTCTCCGAGAAGAGAAATGCCGGCAGGATTCTGAAGGTCATCCTGTATGGTTCCTACGGCCGGGGTGACTGGGTCGAGGATCGCTTTAGTGGCTATCGCTCCGACTACGACCTGTTGATCGTCGTCAACACCAAACATTTTGCCGAAGAGGCAGAACTTTGGGAAGGCATCGAGGACAAGCTGCTGGAAGAGCAACTCAGTCATCGGATCGAAACGCCCGTCGTGCCGATCATCCACGCCCTGGCCGATGTCAACGATCAGCTTTCCCGTGGCAGACCATTCTTCGTTGACATCGCCAAGGACGGCGTCGTCCTCTACGAGAAACCCGGTCATCCGCTGGCTGAACCAAAGCCCCTCACGGTTGAGGAGGCGCATCGCGAGGCGGCGAGCTACTTTGAGCAGTGGTATCAGTTATCACTGGACGCATTGAAGGTCGCTGACTTCAGTATTTCCAACGGTATCTGGCGAGACGGCGCATTCATGCTGCATCAAGCCACTGAACGTGCCTATCATTGCGCCCTGCTGACGCTCACCCTCTACAGCCCCAAGTCACATCGAATAAAGGTGTTGCGCTCTCAGGCCGAGGCAGTCGACAGCCGACTGATTGCTGCTTGGCCGCGCGACAGCCGGTTTCCCCGAAGATGCTTCGAATTGCTGTCGCGGGCTTATGTCGAGGCACGATATTCATCGAAATTCGAAATCAGTAAAGAAGAGTTGATTTGGTTGGTTGAGCGCGTTAAGTCCCTGCAGGACCTTGTAGAAGCCATTTGTCGCGAACGGCTTTCTTTGTAGCCGTATTCGAACCGATGTATCCGTAAACTTGCTTCGGCGGCGGCATTTATGGACCGTCGCCGCATTGATGTAGCGCGTCGCTCCGGTATGCCAGATCTGTGGCCCCATACGACCGCCAGTGTGGTGAACAGCGTCAATCACTTTCTTCCATCCTTGAAGTGCTGCATTGCCATGAAAGAATGGAATTCCGCTATCGTTGCGCGATGCAGGGCGATCAATCACCGTCCCTTCAGACAGGATCAATCCGGCGCGACCTTCTGCCCGGCGCCGATAGTAGTCAGCACTCGCCGGCCCCGGCACGCCCTCAGGCGAAAAAAAGGCGGGTCATGGGCGCCATGACTATGCGATTTCTGAGTTCGAGTGATCGGACGGTGAAGGGGCGAAACAGGCTGCTTGTATCGAGACTGGGCATTAGTAGACTCCGTTGCGTTTAACGGCGCTACTGGTATATGATGTAGACCTAGCGTCAGTCAGGCACTTCAAGTCGCGTAGGTTTATTGAGGGAAACCATCATGCTCGAACTGGAACCGCTCTGCTTTTCTTCTGAATGCCCGAGCCGGGCCTTGTTCGATCAGATTGCTGACAAGTGGTCGATGATGGTGCTTGCCGTGCTCGATGACGGACCGCAGCGCTTCAACGCCATTCGCCGTCGGCTGCAAGGCGTCACGCAAAAGGCCCTCACTCAGTGCCTCCGTCGCCTCGAACGCAACGGCCTGATAGCGAGAGAGGTGATTTCACTCTCGCCGGTCGCAGTTCAGTATCAGGTGACACCGCTGGGCCGAACGTTACGGGAGCCACTCCAGGAACTTCACAAATGGACACTGGTAAAACTGCCGGAGGTCACCGCGGCAAGAGAGGCTTTCGACAGCATAGATGGCGGACAGAAGGGCGCGGACAGAGCGCTAATCCAGTTACGCCTTTAACGCGACGAGATCGACTGCAGGAGGTCCGATACTGGCTCGCGGCGGTTCGGGAAAGAGAACTCGGACCAGGTATACCGTGCCCTACCAGGGCTACTTTAAGTGCCTGATTGACGCCAAGTTTACGAAAGATACTTATGGCTCCATCAACAATGATGGAGCTTTCTCATGCGTAACAATCTTAAATTCTATATCGACGGAACCTGGGTACAGCCCAAAAGCACAGCCGTAATCGATGTTATCAACCCCGCGGACGAAACCGTCGTTGGTCAAGTCGCGCTGGGCGATACGAGTGACGTGGACGATGCGGTTTCAGCCGCGCGAAAGGCATTTGAAACGTATTCGCTCACCTCGATTGAGGAGCGAATTTCACTCTTCGACCGGATTATAGCTGCCTACGACAAGCGAGCGAACGACCTTGCCCTAGCGGTAACTGATGAAATGGGCGCGCCGCAATGGCTTTCAGAGCAATTGCAGGTGACGGTCGGCGTTGCCCATTTCAAGATTGCACGAGCAGCGCTTGCGACCTACCGTTTTGATGAGCCGCTTGGCACAAGCGAAGTCGTGCGCGAGCCGATCGGCGTTTGCGCGCTGATAACGCCATGGAATTGGCCCTTGATGCTGATGGCCGCAAAGGTGGCACCAGCACTTGCTGCGGGTTGCACCGTGGTGTTGAAACCGTCTGAAATCGCGCCGTTCTCAGGTACGATCCTTGCCGAGATCCTCCATGACGCCGGAGTACCCAAGGGCGTGTTCAACCTTGTTCATGGAGATGGCCGCGTTGTCGGCAACGCTTTGACGAGCCATGCCGACGTCGACCTTGTATCTTTCACCGGCTCAACTGCGGCTGGGATCGAGGTGGCTCGCACCGGTGCCCTCACAGTCAAAAGGGTGCATCAGGAACTGGGGGGAAAGTCACCCAACATCGTTCTCCGTAGCGCGGACCTCGCTTCTGCTGTCGAAGGGGGCGTGGCGCAGATGATGCTGAACAGCGGACAGAACTGCAGCGCACCGTCTCGGATGCTGGTCCACGTCGATCAGGTTGCCGAAGCAATCAGCTATGCCAAGGCGGCCGCCGAAACGTGGTCGGTCGGCCATCCTGCTTCGAATGCAAAGATGGGACCGGTGGCCTCGGAAGCGCAATGGAACAAAATCCAGCGTCTGATCCAGTCGGGTCTCGATGAAGGCGCCACGCTTGTGACTGGAGGGCTCGGCCGTCCCGACGGGCTTAATGCTGGCTTCTACGTCCGGCCTACGATCTTTGCCGATGTGCGCAACGACATGACGATCGCGCGCGAAGAAATCTTCGGGCCAGTCCTGGTCATCATCGCCTATTCCGACGAGGAGGAAGCGGTGAGGATCGCCAACGACACGACCTACGGCCTTGCTGCCTATGTCCAGGGTGAGCGGGTTGCGGCCGAAGCTGTCGCGCGTCGCCTGCGTGCCGGCCAAGTCTACCTGAACAATGTCAATCTTGATCTGGCTGCGCCTTTCGGGGGCTACAAGCAGTCCGGCAACGGACGTGAATGGGGTCCGATGGCGATCGCTGAATTCCTTGAGACCAAGGCCATCATCGGTTTCCGTCAGGCAGCTTGACAGCCTAAGGACTTTTGACAACGGATGCCCGGAACTCGATTGATCCGGGCATTCTGCTGTTTCTTCCCACCGCCGGCGGAGGAACCGTGATCTGTCAGTACTTTTCGAAAGCGCGATGCTTTCTTGCAGCCCCATCTGTTCTCGATCTTCCACCCCGGCGCGGAAGAAAATAGAAGGCGGCGCCGGCAGATGGAGCGTCCTGCCGCTTTCAGATCAGTATAGTTATTTATGGAACTTTCCGTCAGCCGTACAGCGGTCACTGGCACGGATAGCAACCACTCTCATCGTGTCGATACCATTGATCATCCCTAGGTGTTGGGGATGCTGTAAGCGACTGAAGGGATCGTTCGGGGTGGTAGATTTCCATGTCGAAGACGCATCGCACGCTGTCAGATTGGAAACTGACCGGCCCAGATTTCGGGAGTGTGGAGCGGCAACCGATACCAAATTCTATGGCCCCAGAATTCTTTTCATGGTGGCTCGCTGCATCGAACGCGGCGTCAGGCGATTTGAAAACGCAACGACGTTGTTCATGAACCCGGCGATCGCGGACGCTTTCCCCTGTGATAGCGCTCGCCTGAGTTTCGCTCGAACGCCTCTTCTATTGTCTTTAGTTTCTCTCGAATATGATTGTAAGCTGCGGTTGCACCGGAGCCGTCAACGCGTTGCGCGTGCAGCTACATAATGTGGGCGAGCGCAATCGCGTCAGCTACATCCTCGCAGCGCTCATCCAACATCGACGTTGCCACGCGAATGTTATTGCTATGAGCAACGCAGAATTTGCTTCCTGAGTTGACTGCAATGTTTCGGGCAGCGAGCGTAACCATTGCAAAGGGTTCAGAAACAACTGGCACCCACAAAGACAACCCTTCCCCATCTTCGATGGTGAGGCCGCGCACTCGCAAGGCGCTAGCGAGCATATCGCGTCGTTTTTTATAGGTAGCCCGGGCAGATGCGATATTTTCCCAAGTTCCCGGTTGGCGCAACAACCATGCGCCGGCGGCTTGAAGAACGCGGCTGGTCCAGGCTGCACTAAAACTGCGATAAGATTGAATCTGTTCAACGACTGCCGACGTGCTCGACAATACGGCTAAGCGAAGGTCGGGACCGAGCGTTTTAGAGAACGAGATGATGTGAATAACCCGGTCGGGAAACTGGGTGCCAAGCGAATGACGCTCAACCCCGGAAATATCGGAGATGCCATCATCCTCAATTATCAGGGTGTCGCTGTTGCGTAGTACTTCGGCTAGTTCGCCTAGGCGTTGCGCCGTCACTGTCCGGCCGGTCACCGAATGCAGCCGCGGCTGGAAGAGGAAAACGACCGGTTTGTAGCGCATGGCATCCTGTAGCGATGAGGGCAGCGGCCCGTACTCGTCACATTTCACAGGTAGGATGCGTGCGCCCTGATGCTCAAGGATATCCAGGAGGCGCATCGCCGTCGGTTCTTCGATAGCGACAGGCGCACCGGGCGTCACCAGTGCATGAATAGCGGTATACACAGCGTTATAACCGCCGTTGGTCGCCAGCAATGCCTCCGGTTCATACGGCCATGTCTTGCGAAGTTCGGCCTCCAGTTCCGGCAGAATACGGCTGCGCTCGTAGCTGTTGAGGTTCTCCGCGGAAGCGCCATACGCCAGCGCCTTCTCTAAAGGCGGCAGCAGCCTTGGGTCAGGAACGGCCATCGTCAGGTCGAGCACATCGGCACCGTAGTGGCCGGAACTTGCCAGGCGCTCTGGCTTTGCGATGAAGCGGTCGCCGCTCACCCAGGTGCCGTTTCGTCCCCTGCCTGTAATGATCTTTTGCCGTCTAAGCTCGCTCCAGGCCTCCGAAATCGTCGCCGGGCTGACACCGAGCGAAAAAGCGAGATCACGGATTGGAGGCAACTTGGCGCCGACCGGAAGCGCCCCTGCCCTGATCAAGGCACTGGTTTCTAATGCGATTCCGCGAATTGTTCGATCGCTTAATTTTTCGGCAAACCAGATCGAATCGTAGGCGTCGCTCATTTTCTCACCAGATTAAATGTTCAATAACGTAATAACATTTGATCATTACGAAGTGAACATTTTAATCTCCCTTCGTAAGCATTTCCTGACATGAGTATCTAGAATGACACTGAGCCTTCGAATTGCACTGCGTGACTGGGATTACATGACACCGCTGATTCTCGGCGATGTCGCGTCCGACAAGCTCGACATACAGGTGGACCGGATCGGAACGCTTGTCTCCCATCTCGGCAAAAGCCCCGACCATGAGGCTGCCGAGATTTCATTCAGCCGCTATACCCAGCTTCGTCATGACGGCGATGACAGTGTCGTTGGCATTCCCAACTTCATCATGCGCGGATTCCGCCATCGCTGCATCATGACTACCCGGGACAGCGACATCACGACTCTTGGCCAGCTGGCCGGCAAACGCATCGGAGTCACCGGATGGCGCGACAGCGGCAACACCTGGACGCGTGCGGCCATCCGCCGCGAAGGCGTCGAGGTCAAGGACGCGATGTGGTATGCCGGCCGCCTGACGGAGGCACACCCAGTCACCGATCGCCTCGACGGCTTTGGCCAGGCCGGCCTAATCGAAGCCTGCCCCGGCGAACGCCCGATGGTAGACCTTCTGCGCGAAGGCGGACTGGATGCGATCTTTACGCCCTTCATGCCTGATGGCTATTTCGAGCCGGGCTCGCCGTTCCGTCAGGTGCTGGCCGATTTCCGCGCAGAAGAGCGCCAGTATTTCGATGATGTGGGATATGTTCCGGGCATGCATCTGATCGGCATCAAGGCCGAGATCGTTGCCGAGAACCCGTGGGTGATTGCCGAAGTGAGCCGGCTCGTCGACGAATCGCAGCGCATGTGGACCGCCAAGCGCCGCAAGTACGCTGAAACCACGCCGTGGATGTTCGAAGAGGTACTGAAAACGTCGCGCGAGCTGCCCAAGGGCTGGGATGCCAGCGGATTTACCGCCAACCGCAAGATGATCGACGATTTCGCCAGTGAGCTGCATGCCCAGGGCATCATGAAGCGCCACATGACGCCGGAAGAGCTTTTCGCATTCGATACGGATGGCAGCCGGATCTGACCGGCAGTCGCACCCTTAATCTCTCGAGAAACGTAGCTTAGTAAAACAAGGGGAATGAACATGTCGCATAAGAAACTCATCGCTCTCGCCCTCGCCGGCGCAGCACTTGCTAGCGTCGCCAAGGCGCAGGACGTATCCATCAAGCTGGACGTCAACAAGGAGCTGCACGATCGCCTGCCGGACGACATCAAGTCGGCCGGCAAAATGATCTCCGTCAATAACGGCTCGTTCCCTCCCTACGAGATCGTCACCGGCACCGTCATGACCGGCGCCAGCGCCGACCTGACGGACGCGATCGGACAGGTGCTCGGCGTCAAGATCGACCATGCGACAGTTGGCGGGCTGCCGGCGCTGCTGGCCGGCGTCAACTCGGGCCGTTACCAGTTCGCCTTCGGTCCGGTCGGCGACTACAAGGATCGCGAAACGGCAAGCGACTTCGTCGACTGGGTGCAGGAATTCGTTGTCTTCGCCACCCTGAAGGGCAACCCGAAGGGCATCACCTCGCTGGACAAGGCCTGCGGCCAGCGCATCTCGGTTATGGCCGGCGGATCCGCCGAACGGGTGATCAAGGTACAGTCGGACAAGTGCAAGGCCGAAGGCAAGGAACCGGTGGAAGTGCAGTCCTATACCGATCAGCCGGCATCCATCCTGGCCGTCCGCTCTAAGCGCGCCGACGCTTTCTTCTCTTCGCAGGCACCGCTGACCTATTTCGTCAGCCAGGCGAACGGCCAGCTGGAACTGAACGGCGTCGGGCAAAAGAACGGTTTTGACGACATTTTCCAGGGTGCCGTCGTTCCAAAGGGTTCGCCGCTCGGCCCGCTGTTCATCGACGCAATTAAGGTTCTCATGGACAACGGTACCTATGCCGCGATCATGAAGAAGTGGGGCCTTGAGAACAACATGATCAAGCAGCCCGGCCTCAACCTCGGTGGACAGCTTCCCAAATGAGCGCGAACACTACGACACATGCGGCGCCTTCGGGCGCCGAGGACTTCCGCGATGTGGCGACGGCCCACACGCCTTTCCGGAGCGGCCCTCTTGCTCTCCGGATCGTGATTGCGCTGGTCGTCGTCGACTTCGGCTGGATCATCGCCGCTAACGAAAACTTCGGCTGGCCGGTTGTTGCCCAGTATTTCTTCGATCCGACGGTCTTGAACGGTCTTTACGTCAGCCTTGGCCTCACCGTGATCGCCATGATCCTCGGCGTCGCGCTCGGCCTCGTGATCGCGATTGCACGCATGTCGTCCGACAAGCTAGCACGCTCGTTCGCGTCACTGTTCATCTGGTTCTTCCGCGGCACGCCGCTCCTAGTCCAGCTGATCTTCTGGTACAACATGTCGACGTTGTTTCCGACGATATCGATTTCCCTTCCCTTCGGCCCGACGCTCATCAGCTGGGATACCAATTCCGTCATCACGCCGCTGACCGCGGCGATCGTCGGCCTCGCACTCAACGAGGCGGCCTATATGGCGGAAATCATCCGCGGCGGCCTTCTGTCGGTTGACCGCGGTCAGACCGAAACGGCGGAAGCCTTCGGCATGACCAAGGCGCGAGCCCTATGGCGGATCATTATTCCGCAGGCGATGCGTTCGATCGTACCACCGACCGGCAATCAGCTGATCAGCATGATCAAGGCGACCTCGATCGTCAGCGTCATCGCCATGGCCGACCTGCTTTATTCGGTTCAGTCGATCTATAACCGCACGTTCGAGATCATCCCAATGCTGCTGGTCGCGGTCATCTGGTACCTACTCATCACCTCGGTGCTGAATATCGGCCAGAGCTATATCGAAGCCTATTACGGCCGCAGCGACCGCCGCAATGGCGCCACGCCCAAGCCCGCCGCCGTCATAGAGGAGGCAAGCCATTGACCATCGTCGATACCGCCAAGCCCCTCGTCCAGGCTCGTAATGTCCACAAGTCCTTCGACCAGCTCGAAGTGTTGAAGGGCATCGACCTCGACATCATGCCGGGGGAAGTCGTGGCCATTCTGGGGCCGTCCGGCTCGGGCAAATCCACCTTTCTACGCTGTATCAATCACCTCGAAGATATCCAGAAGGGATATATCGAGGTTGATGGCGAACAGATCGGTTACCGGGTGAAGAACGACCATCTGGAAAAGCTGTCGCCCACCGGCATTGCCAGGCAGCGCCGCAAGATCGGCATGGTGTTCCAGCAGTTCAACCTCTACCCGCACATGACCGTGCTGCAGAACGTCATCGAAGCGCCAGTCGGCGTCCATCGTCAAAGCCGAAAGGATGCGATCGAGAACGCCAAGCGCCTTTTGGAACGCGTCGGTCTGTCGGAGAAGGCCAATGCCTATCCGCGGCAGCTCTCCGGCGGCCAGCAGCAGCGCGTGGCGATTGCCCGCGCACTGGCGATCAAGCCGAAGCTGATGCTGTTCGACGAGCCGACCTCGGCACTCGATCCGGAATTGGTCGGCGAAGTGTTGGCGACGATGCGGGATCTGGCAAAGCAGGGTCTCACCATGATCGTCGTCACCCACGAGATCAGTTTTGCCCGTGAAGCGGCCGACCGGGTGGTGTTCATGGACGGCGGCGTGGTCGTCGAACAGGGCAAGCCCGAGGATGTGATCGGCAATCCGCAGCATCCGCGCACGCAGGCTTTTCTGTCGCGCTTTCTTTAAAAATCTCCCCGCCTAGCCCCGGCCCCAAAGGCCGGGGCCTTTTGTTTGAATTTTGCTAAGTCTGGAACTCCGATGCCCTCGCAAGACAATCTCTACGCCCGCGTATCCGATTTCGATGCCATGGAAGCCGAGCTGAAGGCGACCCGCCATCACCTGCACGCCAACCCGGAACTTTCCTTCGAGGAAACCGAGACTGCCCGGTACGTAGCCGATAAGCTGGAAGCCTGGGGATATGCTGTCACCCGCAATGTCGGCGGCCATGGCGTCGTGGCGACGCTGAAGAACGGCACCGGCACCAAGAGCATCGGTATCCGTGCCGACATGGATGCATTGCCGATCGAGGAAGAGACGGGTGTCGCCTATGCCAGCACCATACCCGGCAAGATGCATGCCTGCGGCCACGACGGCCACACCACGGTTCTTCTCGGTGCAGCCGAATATCTGGCGCGGACAAGACGCTTCAACGGCACAGTGACGTTGATCTTCCAGCCGGCCGAAGAGGCCGGGCAGAACAGCGGCGCGCAACGGATGATCGCCGACGGCCTATTCGAGCGTTTCCCGATCGACGCGATCTTCGGCCTACACAACCATCCCGGCATGCCGGCCGGCGCACTGCTCACCCGATCCGGTCCGATGATGGCGGCCGGCGATACGGTAAAGATCACCATTGTCGGCAAGGGCGGCCATGCGTCGCGACCGCATCTCACAGTTGATCCGGTTTTGGTCGCCTGCAACCTCGTCGTCACGCTGCAGTCGATCGTCTCGCGCAATGTCGATCCAACCCAGACGGCCGTCGTCACCGTCAGCACGATCCATGCCGGCGAAGCGTCGAACGTCATTCCGAACACGGCAAAGATCTCGATGAGCGTCCGCTCATTCGACCCGGCGATCCGCACCTTCCTCGAGGAGCGCATCCGCACGCTGGCGGCAAGCGTTGCGGAGGGCCATGGCGCAAGAGCCGAGATCGACTATGAGCATGGCTATCCAGTCGTTGTGAATTCGGAAAGGGAAACGGCATTCGCTCGCGAAGTGGCCGAGGAACTGATTGGCGCTGAAAATGTCTTCACATGCCCTCTCCTGCCCGGCAGCGAAGACTTCGCCTATTTCCTTGAGCGTAGGCCCGGTAGTTTCCTCCGTCTCGGCAACGGCAAGGACTCGCCGATCCTGCATTCGTCGAAATACGATTTCAATGACGGCAGCCTGACGACCGGCGCGGCCATTTGGGCGCGTCTGGCCGAGCGTTATCTTGACGCTTAGAGCTTGTAGTCGGGTTGAGTTCTCGGGCCAGAGCTCGACCGCCAATTGAAGCGATGACATCGTTCATCGACAGACACCGGGGGTTGTTCAGAACCGAGCCGATCCGCTGCGATTTCCCCCGTCAAGTCGCGAAGCTCCTGGACGTCGACCGCCTGTCGGTCCGCGCCCGCAACGGATATCGAAGATCAAGATATGCGGTGGCTACGATGCGAAGTTCCGCGTCCATGGCAACAAAAAAGTCTCGCGGCAATTGAAGCGGGGAAGCTTCGACGTTGCCCGATTTACATGGGATCGATGAGAAGGCAGTCCGGTCGCGGGCGCGCTCCCGCTTCCAAGTGTGCCCCACGAAATTCCGAAACGCAAACCGGCATACCGCGCCATGGTTCAATCCCTGCTGCCAACGCGGATGGCGCCCAGAGCTGTTCTTGTTCCGTACCCAACATGATCCTGATGACAGGAGCCCACAGCTGCTGTCCGCCTAGCGGCGATTTGCAGCAGTCTTGCGAAGATGATCTCTTATCACCGCGCGAAACTCGCCCAACGTTTGAAACCCAATGTGCTGTGCAAATCGGTGCACCGTCGTTTGAGAAACCTTGCAATTGCGTGCAATCGCAGCAGCACTTTCGAAAGCAATCATTTCCGGCCGTTCTATGATCTGTCTCGCGACCTGCTCGAGACTATTGGGAAAGACGATCTGCCGCTTGGCGATCAGGTACTTCAATTCCTGCAGTGTCGCGGGAGGATGGTGGTTTCTTTCCTGTGGCATTGCGCTTCGCCTTCCAAAGAACGTCTTCCGGAAAGCGCGGTGCGATCCGGACGCATATCGCGGGGCGGCACGTGAGCCCGGTGGCGATGCGGCAACGTCAGGACTTGGCCGCACCGCATCGAGGCTTGTTAACCGAGCTGCACCGGCCTGCCCGTCTGCCAGCTCACGGTGGCGGCCTCCGCCAGTTTCTGCGCCTGGAGGCCATCAAGTCCGCCGGGCTTCGGTGAACGATTGCCGCTGTCGATCGCATCGATGAAGGCATTGATCTCGTTGGCGTAGGCCTGGGCGTAGCGTTCGAGGAAGAAATATTGAACGGGGTCGCCGCTGACACCATTCGCATTGGAAAGCTCGACGCTGGTTGCGTGGATATTCCTCGCTGCTAGCATGCCGGCAGCTCCATGGACTTCGATGCGCTGGTCGTAGCCGTAAGTCGCCCGGCGAGAATTGGTGATGACCGCAATGCGTCCGGAAGCCGTCTGCATCTGCACGGCGGCGGTATCCACATCGCCCTCAGCTCCGATCGCCTTGTCGACGAGCGACGATCCAAGTGCATTCACGACGACGAATTCCTCCCCGATGAGGAAGCGGGCCATATCGAAGTCATGGATCATCATGTCGCGGAACAGCCCGCCGGAGGACTTGACGTAGTCGGCCGGCGGCGGCGCGGGATCTCGGCTGGTGATCGTCACGATCTCGATGTCGCCGATGTCGCCGCGGCGCAGACGTGCTTCCACACTGGCGAAGTTGGGGTCAAACCGGCGATTGAAGCCGATCATCAAGGTCGACCTGTTCTTCTCGACGATGTCGAGGCAGGCATTGATGCGCTCGACCGACAGGGACACCGGCTTTTCGCAGAGGATAGCCTTGCCGGCCTTCGCGGCCGCCTCGATGAGATCGGCGTGGCTGGGGGTCGGTGTCGCGATGAGGATCGCATCGACACTTGAGGACTTGATGACATCTGCCGCTTCGGCAACCTCGGCGCCCGTCTGCGCGGCAAGCGCCTCAGCCGATGCCTTGAAGGCATCCGCCACATAGACGAGCTTCGCCTTCGGGTTCGCCACAATAGTCGCGGCATGCACCTTGCCTATCCGGCCGGCGCCGATCACTCCAAACCTGATCATTGATATTTCTCCATGACGTGTAAGCGTTGACTATCGAAATCTTCAAACGGTGAAGGCGTTGCGGAAACGGGCAAGCGCCGTCTCATCTTCGCCGGAGGCCCAGGCCTCCATGCCGATCGTCCCGCGATAGCCCATATTCTTGAGAGCACGGGCGATTGCCTTGTAGTTTATTTCTCCGGTGCCCGGCTCCATGCGGCCGGGAACGTCCGCCACCTGTATTTCGCCGATATGGGGCAGAGCGCGCCGGCACAGCTCGATCAGGTTTCCTTCGCCGATCTGGGCGTGGTAGAGGTCGAGATTGAGCTTCAGCGCCGGTCGGTTCACCGACGAAACGAGCGCGAGCGTATCTTCGGCTTTGGCAAACGGTGTCTTGGGGTGATCGACTGCTTCATTGAGGTTTTCGAGCACGAAGGTGACGCCCTCTTTCTCGCCGAGGTCGGCGATGCGGTTAAGCGTGTCGCGCGCCTTGAGCCACATGGCGCCCGTCACTTTGTCGGCCTTGACCACCGGCAGGCCCTGGCCGTCGAGACCGGTTCCGTGCAGGTTGAGGCGCGGGCAATTGAGCTCCCTTGCGACCGGGATCGATTGCTTCGCAGTTCGCAGCAATTCGTCGGCGCCCTCGTCATCGGCGAGCGTGCCGGTCACATAGCCCGTCATCGACGAGAAGGCTGCTCCTGATCTTGCAAGGGTAGCGATGTCATGTTTCGTCCAGTCCCAGATCTCGGCTTGAAAGCCGAGTTCGGTAATGCGCTTGAGCCTGTCGACGACAGGAAGCGACTTAAAGACCATCTCGGCGCAGACCGCGAGCGTGAAGGGGGATGAGGCATTCGACGAGCCGTCGTTCATAACAGTATTCCATAGTTGATTGAGTGAGAGGGCGGCGACGTCCTTTGAAAGCCAAGCGATCGCCGCTTCGGAAGCGGGCCGGCTAGATCGTACCGCCGAGTTCTGCGGACAATTGCTGCAGTTCCTTGCCGCCAGCCATGAGGTTCTGAAGCTCATCCATCGCGATGTCCGCCTTGGCAAAGGTACCAAGCGTCTGGCCGCGATTGAGGATGGTGAAGCGGTCTGCCACCGCATAGGCATGGCGGACATTGTGGGTGATGAAAATGACGCCCAGTCCTTTCTGTCGAACCTGATGGATGTATTTCAGCACCATCGAGGTTTGCGCCACACCGAGCGCCGAGGTCGGCTCGTCGAGAATGAGGATCTTGGCGCCGAAATAGACGGCGCGAGCAATGGCAACGCACTGGCGTTCGCCCCCGGACAATGTACCCACCGCCTGATTGGGATCGCGGATATCGATGCCGATTTTGCGCATCTCTTCCCGCGTGACATCGTTGCAATGCGTGAGGTCGAGGCGACGGAAAGGGAAGAAGCCCTTGCGAGGCTCCCGCCCCATGAAGAAATTACGGGTGATCGACATCAGCGGGATCATGGCAAGATCCTGATAGACGGTCGCGATCCCTGCATCGAGCGCGTCGCGCGGACTGCGAAAATTGACCGGCTTGCCTTCGACCAGGAACGAACCTCCGCTTGGGCGCACGACACCGGAGAGCGTCTTGATCAATGTGGATTTCCCCGCGCCATTGTCTCCGAGGAGACAAAGCACTTCTCCGGCCGACACTTGCATCGACACGCCGTTGAGCGCAATCACGGAGCCGTAGTGCTTGATGATGTCAGTCACTTCGATGATCGGCGTTCGATTATTGACATCAGACATGATCAGCGCTCCCCGGTAACCTTGCGGCGGATAAAATTGTTGAAGAGAACGGCGAGCAGCAACATCGAACCCAGGAAGACCTGAAACCAGTCGGAATCGAACTTGGTGTAGGTCAGGCCGATCGAGACCGAGCCGAAGATGATCGCGCCGAAGAAGGCGCCAATCGCCGAACCGTAGCCGCCCGTCAGCAAGCACCCACCAATGACGGCGGCAATGATCGCCTCGAACTCTTTCTGAAAGCCGCGTCTGGCGTCAGTCGAGCCAGCATCGAGCACGGTGATGATGGCAACCAGAGCTGCCGCGCATGCTGTCAGTGCAAACAGGCCGGTCTTAACTCTGTGAACGGGGACGCCGGAGTTTCTCGCCGCATTGGGATCGCCACCGGCAGCAAAGATCCAGTTGCCCATGCGGGTGCGCAGGAGGACCCAGGTCGCAGCCAGGGCAAGCGCGACAAACCACAATACGGAGACCGGGATGCCCGTGACCTTCGGCATGCCGTTGGGGAACCTGTCGATCAGATCGTGATCCGCGAGCCAGACAAAGACGCCCTTCAGTGCATCGCCGGAAAAGAAGCCAAGCAGCGGACTGTCCTTGACACGGTCGCTGATGCCGCGAAGCTGCGTCGAGCCGCCTGTCGCCCATTTCAGGCCGACAAGCGTCAGGCCACGGAGAATGAAGAGGAATGCCAGGGTCACGATGAAGGACGGAAGGCGTGTGTGAATGACGATCTGCCCATTGATCGCGCCCATGAACGCGGCAAAGAGCATCGTCATAACGATGGCAACCGAAAGCGGCTGACCGAAATTCGTGAGGATGACGCCGAAGATCAGTCCCGCAAAGGCCACCATCGAGCCAATCGAGAGATCGAACTCTCCTCCGATCATCAAAAGTGCCGCCGCAATGGCAAGGATTCCCAATTGCGATGCCGGCGCCATGATGGTCATCAAGCCGGAAAGCGAAAACATCGTCGAATCTGCGGTAAGAAAGAAAAAGACGATGACGAGAACAAGACCTGCCACAGCACCAAGCTCGGGCCGCCGCATCATATGCGTCAGAAAATTCACTTGTTTGACGCGCTCATCGGCCTTCGGCGCAGCCGCCGTTCTCTGCTCAAGCGAAGCCATAACTCCTCCGACTGGATCGTAATTTAGGGTAGCGGTGGCGCTGTTCGGCAGCGCGTTCGGTCAGCCAAACCTCCTCCCCACTAGGAGGAGGAGATTCTGGGAGAATGCCTTTCGGCAATTCCGGTCAGCGAATGCCCTTGGCGGAAAGATCCACAACCTGGGCAGCCTTGTCCTTGGTGATGAGGTTCGGGCCGGACGGAACATTACCACCCGGGATAAGCCCGTATTTGGCGTAGTTTGCCAAAAATACGACCGGTAGATAGCCCTGCAGGAACTGCTGCTGATCGATCGCGAATGCTGCCTTGCCGTCGGCCACGGCTTTCAGGAAATCGGCTGAAAGGTCGAATGTCGCCACCTTGATCTTGCCGGTCATTCCGACATCCTCTACCGCCGCCAGCGACGGCTCGCCGGCCGTGCTGGCACCGAGCGCCATGACGGTGTCGACGGCGGTATTTGAACTCAGTGCCGCCTTGACCTTCGCGCGGACATCTGCCGGATCGTTGCTGACGGGTACCACCGTGACCTTGCCGCCGAACCCGTCGGCAAAGCCCTTGCAGCGCAGATCGAGCGAAACATTGCCGACCTCCTGGTTCACGCACAGGCCTTCGTTGCCGCCCAGCTCATGCAGCTTCGCGCCGGCGGCTTTGCCGGCGGTATATTCGTCCTGGCCAACATGCAACAGCGCTCCTAGCTCCGTTGAAACGTCGGAACCGGAATTGATGGAAATAACCGGGATACCGGCGGCGACAGCCTTCTTGATGGATGGACCGAGTGCTGAGGCGTCTGGAATGGAGACGATGAGCCCATCGGGCTTCTGATTGACGGCAGCATCGATGAGCTGCCCCATCGACACCATGTCGAAAGTTTCCGGAGCGCGATAATCGACGCTAATACCCATGTCCTTCGCCGCTGCGTTGACGCCGTTCTTGACGACGGACCAGAAAGGATCATTGGCCTGGCCGTGAGTGACGGTGACGATGCGAATGTCAGCGGCATTGGCGATTGCCGAAGAGCCCATGAGCGCAGCAGCAACGGCCGCGCCCGTGAGAAGCGATTTCAAACCGAATTTCATTTTACCCTCCCAAAAAACAGTCCGCGCTACCCGAACCTCCGAATGCTACCGGTTGCAACTCCATTTGCACCCGGTAGCAAACTCGATAAAGCTACTTTATTGTCGACAAAAATCAAGCGTCCATTCCATTTTTATTTTTTTGTGGAATATTCATTCCAATCAGAAGGAGGCGGGCATGCGCAAACGGGCGACGGCAAAAGAGGTGGCTGAGGCTGCCGGCGTGTCGAAATGGACCGTCATCCGTGCGTTCACGCCAGGTGCGTCGATTACGGACGCAAGCAGACAAAAAGTGCTTCAGGCGGCCGAGGTCCTGAACTATTCGCCTAACCTGCTTGCCCGCAGTCTTGCGACGAACACCACCCATCAGGTGGCCGTCTTCGTCGACGACTTCGCCAATCCGCACAAGCTTCCGGTTCTGGAGATGTTGACCGAGCGCCTGCAGGCACAGGGTCTGCTGACCGTATTGATCAACATCAACCGCCATTTCGATCACGTTCACGCGTTGATCAACGCCGACCAACGACAATTCGACGCCGTTATCCTATTCGGTACCGCCTTTCGCGAGGAAACGCTCGGTGATCGACGCCTTGGCCGAGGTTTCCCGCCGATGTTCGTTCTTGCGAGAGACAGCCAAATTCCCGGCGTTCCCGCGATTGCCTGCGATGCAGAACTCGCTCTCAGCGAGATCGTCGATTACCTGTTCGACAAGGGCTATCGCCGTCCCGGCTTTATGACGGGGGCGAGAACCCTGTCGACGGCGCTGGGCAGGCGCCATCATTATGCAAATTTCTGGCGACGGAAGGGTGTTGAAGGCGTCACAGAATTGGCCGCGGAAAGATACAGCGCCCAGGCCGGCGCCGAGGCAGCACGAACTTATTTGCGTGCAACTTCGCCCGCGTCGCGCATCGATGTATTGATGTGTGAAAATGACATTTTGGCGATGGGAGCGATGGATGTCGCCCGGAGCGAATTCGGTCTCGGAGTCCCGCAAGACCTGGCAGTCGTCGGCTTCGACAATATCGAGCTCGGCGGCGCCCCCGCCTATGGACTGACAAGCTACGAACAGCCCGCCGGCGAGATGGTCGACGCCATTGTCGCAATGATCACCGGAAAGCGCGACGCTGAAATGGTTGTCATGCAGGGGCGTTTTGTGCCGAGGTCATCGGCATGAAAATGTCCCTAGGATCGTCCAATGAGCACCTCGCACTTCTGACCATGATCGAATGGCGTCTAAATGGTCAGCTCTTGAAAGGATCATTACCAGCGCCCCCCCTGAAGAACCTATGAGATATGGCATAGCGCCTATTTATGGAACTTTGGCTATTTTAAACCCTGTCCCAAATGCGGAGCGAAGAACAGCGCGACGCTAGGATGCATCGCCCAGCAAGATGGGCGATGCACGGTTCGAATAGCCGGCCGCCATCATCTTGACGGAGCCTAATAGTGATGGTCGTTCAATCGAGCGAAGACACTGGCGAGATCGCTCTCCTTGACGCTATCGCCGACATACCAGCTGAGGGTGTCGTAGAAGCCAAGAAAGGAGCCTTTCGTTTTGGCCAGAAGTGCCGTGGCTTCCGCAACAGAAATCGAAAGCGCCGCGATGAAGAAGTCGACCAGAGCGGCCTCGGCCTTCGGATGGGCGAAAACGAGCGCCGTGGGAGAGTTGGGCGAGATGACAGGCAGAGCGGAAGCTTCCGGGCGGCACGGCAGGGTGACGGACAAGCGGATATCGCGGGAGGATGCCGCAGCCTCGATCACGAAAGCCTCCGCATCAAGAACCCAGGTAGAGCGTGAGGTATCGAAATAGCGAAAATCGCGCTGCGTTAGCGTGAAGCTCACCGTCTTCGCCTCGCCGGGCTGCAGATGCAGCTTGGCAAAGGATTTGAGTTCACGGATCGGCCGCTTCAGGCCTGGCGCAAGCGGGCGCACATAGAGCTGGACGACCTCCTTGCCGGCGGCCGATCCGCTGTTGCGGACAGTGACACGTACCCGACAATCCGCAGCTGCGCCGATCTCACGCGCATCGATCTCGATATTCTCATAAGAGAACGTCGTATAGCTGAGCCCATGCCCGAACGGGAACGCCGGGACAATCGCTTTGAGATCGTAGAAGCGATAGCCGACAAAAATACCCTCGCTGTAGACATGGCGTCCGTGCTCGCCGGGATAGGTGTGCCAGCCGGGAATATCCTGCATTCGCGCGGGCATGCTGGCGGAGAGCTTGCCGCAAGGGTTCTGCTCGCCGAATAGAATGCGAGCGAGCGCTTCGCCGCCGCCTTGCCCCGGATAGAAGATGGCAAGCACGGCATGGACATCCTCGAGCCACGGCATCTCGACGGTATCGGGCATCGAGAGCACGACGATGACCTTCCGTCCGGCTGCCGCCAACGCCTTGATGAGAGCATCGTGGCTGGCGGCCAGCCTCAGTGAGTCACGGTCGTTGCCCTCGCCGTGGCGGCTTTTCTCGTTCTCCGCGAACACCAGCGTGACGTCGGCACTCGATGCTGCCTCGACGATCGTTTCGATCGATGCCGGCATGCCGACCGGAACAGTGGAGGAAAATGGCAGATGCCTTGCCTTGAGGTCACTTCCCGCCCGGGCGGCGATCTGAACGAAGGGGCTGTCAACGCGATAAGGGTTGGTCGTGGCCGACCCAGAACCCTGAATGACAGGGGTGACAGCGCCATCGCCGACGACGAGGATCTCGCCTGGGCGGCTTGGATCAATAGGCAACACATTGCCTTCGTTGCGCAGCAGCACGATCGATTCCGCGGCGATCTCCTGCGACAGGGCATGGTGCCCGTCAAGGTTCGCGGCCATCCCGCGCCGCTCGTTCAACTTGCATTGGCGCACGAATGCCAGAACCTTCGCGCAGGCAGCGTCGACCGCCTCGGGCGCCACTTTACCGGCCTTGATCGCAGCACTCAGGCGCGCTTTGCGTGGCTTGCTCTCCGGCATGTCGAGATCTGTCCCGGCAGAGAGCGCAGCCCCACGATCCTTGATGGCGTGCCAGTCAGAAACGACAAGCCCGTCATAGCCCCACTCCTCGCGCAGGATTGTGGTGAGAAGCCAGTGATTCTCGGCCGCCTGGACACCGTTCAGCGGATTGTAAGCGCTCATGACGGTCCAGGGCGCGCTCTTTTCGATCGCCCGTTCAAAGCCAGCCAAGTAGATCTCGCGCAGTGCCCGTTCATCGACTTCTGAGCTGGTGGTTGTTCGTTCGATCTCGGAATTGTTGCAAGCGAAATGCTTCAGCGAGGCCCCGATGCCGTTATCCTGCAGGCCCGAGATGACGGCCGCAGCAATGTCCCCACTGATGAGGGGGTCCTCGGAATAATACTCGTAGGCACGGCCGGCCAACGGCGTGCGGCGGATATTGATGCCCGGTCCAAGCAGGAGATGGACGCCGAAGTTCTGGCATTCCGCCGCCAGCGCCGCCCCCATCCGATAGGCCAGATCGACGTCCCACGAACAGCCAAGCAGATTGCCGTTTGGGAAGCACGTCGCGGGACGGGTCATGCCGAACATACCGCCTGGCGCATCGGCCTGCTGGTCGACGAGTTCCAAGAATGCCTGCAGGCTGTCTGCATCACTGTCACCGGCGTCGATTTGGGTCGTCGAGTAACGAACGCCATAGGCGCCGTCGGTCATGACAACAGATGGAATGCCGAGCCGTTCGATGGATCCTGTCTTCCACAGACCACGTCCGCTCAGCAGATCGACCTTTTCGGCAACCGTCATCTGGCCGACAAGCGAGTGGATTTCGTCGTCGCTGGGCTGAAACATCGATACTCTCTCATTTCTGGGCAGCAGAGATGGTCCTGTCAGCAGATCTTCTGCAGGAGTTCCATCAGCATCATCCGCTCGGCAAGCGTCAAGGTGCTCAGCGTTTCTTGCGAAATCTGAAGGGCGATCGATAGATTGCGCGCTACCGTCGCCTCCCCTTCTGCAGTCAGCGTCAAAACAAGACGCCGCGCATCGGCTGCATCCGGCGCGGTGTGAACCAGCCCGCGCTTGACGAGCCGGTCGACGACGCCCTTGATGGTCGCCATATCCATCGCCGTCTCACGGCCAAGATTGCCCTGGGAACAGGGCTGCAGATCTTTGAGTTTGACCAGCGCTGCCCATTGGGTCGTGGTCAGCTTCTCAGCCATCAGGCCTGTGAAGATGGCGACATGGCGTTGGTTGGCCTGGCGCAGATAAAATCCGATCTGTTCGCCAAGCGCATATTCGGCCTGCGGAGCGTTTGCGTCGGCCGCGGATGAAGGTGCTGCCTTTGGCGAATCGGCTTTATCTTTGAACGGAACGTCCATGGGATCTCTCAAATCTATCTGTTCGTCTTCCAGGCAGGCAACCGCGTTCCTAAATTCATTCTCGCCATAAGTTCAGGATGGCTTCTGTCGACAGAATTTCAATCTGCTCAGAAAGCCTTGGCGCCAAATTCTCGACGACGACTCTATGCGCCTTCATGTCGCCGCTTGCCAGCGCGTCTTCTGCCAGAACGACACGGTAGCCGGCATCGACTGCATCGAGAACGCTGGCGTAGACGCAAACATCGGTTTCGACGCCCGAAAAGATCATGGTATCGATGCCTGCTGCCTGCAATCGCTCGGAAAAACCGGGCGACCCGAAGACCGAATAGGTTTCCTTGTCGACGAGCGATCCCTGTTGGGCGACCGCCGCAAGCGGTGCGACCAGATCAAGCATCGCGACGTCAAGTTCATCCAGCGTCACAGCCGACCATCGGCGATAATAGTTCTTCCATCGGCCCTTGGCGCTTTCGGGATCCCGCGGAACCATGAAACGGGCGAACACGGTATCGGATGGCCTTGCAGCGCACAGCGCCATCACGTTCGGAAGAATCTCGGCAATCGCCGGCGTGTACCACGCCGTCTCCTCGATAAACAGGCGTTGCATATCGATGACGACATGCAACGTTTTTTTCGAAAACGGCACGGTCGCCATGGTCACTCAGCCACCGGGACCGTGTGTTCCGGAGACCAGCTCAAGGTGATGGTGTCACCATCGCTCAGGACCTTGCCGTCGCGGTTCTGTGCAAACAGCTTGAGCGGCAGTCCGTCCTTGGTTTCCAGGAGATAAGAAAGCACCGGGCCAGCATAAATGACGGTGGTGATGCGCGCCGTCAGGCTGTTGCCGTCCGTCGGGCCCGATACGATCGACATCTTTTCCGGGCGCACGGCGAGCGTGACCTTCGAGCGGTCGCCGGGTAGTGTCCCGGTGGTTGTCACCACGGTGCCATCGTTCAGGCGCACGGCACCGTTATCAATCGTACCGGTCAGGAAGTTGGAATCGCCGAGAAATTCCGCGGCAAAGCGTGTCAGGGGCCGCTCGTAGACCGCTTCCGGCTCGCCGATCTGGACAATCCGCCCCTTGTCGAGAATGGCGACCTTGTCGGAGAGTGTCAGCGCCTCTTCCTGGTCGTGGGTGACAAAGATCGTCGTAAGACCGCTCTCGCGCTGGATACGCAGCAGTTCGACCTGCATCTCCTGACGAAGACGCCGATCGAGCGCCGACAGCGGTTCGTCCAGAAGCAACACGCTCGGCTTGATGACGATGGCGCGCGCCAGCGCGACGCGCTGCTGCTGGCCACCGGACAGCTGCTTGGGCGTGCGGTCGCCGAAGCCGGGAAGCCGCACCATCTCCAGAGCGCGATCGACTTCCTTGCGAGCGGCCGCGCCCTTGATGCCGCGACGTTCCAGACCAAACGCAACATTCTGGGCGATCGTCATGTGCGGAAACAAGGCGTAAGACTGGAACATCATGCCGATGTTACGACCCCAGACCGGGATATCGGTCACATCGTTGTTGCCGATCGTGACAACGCCCTGGTCCGGCTTGATGAAGCCCGCGACGATGCGCAGAAGCGTAGTCTTTCCGGAACCGGACGGTCCAAGAAGGCTGGTGAAGGAGCCTTCCGGAAACTCGGTGGTGATATCTGACAGGACGGGCGTGGTGCCATAGGTCTTGGCGACGGAATTGACTTTAACGTTTGTCACGGGTGTCTCCGGGCTTGGCGAAGCGCGCGAAAATCAGGATGATCGTCATCGAACCGAGCAGAAGCACGGTCGAGATCGCATTGATTTCAGGGGTGAAGCCCTTGCGGATCGAGGAGTAGATCTGCACCGGCAGCGTGGTGTAGCCGGGCGTTGCGAGAAAGTAGGAAATGACGAACTGGTCGAGCGATACGGCGAAGGCGAAAAGTGCCGCGCCGAGGATACTCGGATAAAGCAGCGGCAGTGTCACCGAGAAGAAAGCGTGGACCGGCGTGGAGCCAAGGCTCATCGCGGCGTCTTCGAGATCGGCACGAATGGTCCGAAAACCGGTACCGACCACCAGAACCACATAAGGGATGGCGAGGGCCACGTGGCCGATCAGCAGGGCATGCATGCCGCGCCCGATGCCGCTCCAGTAGAAGAAGATCAGCATGGCCGTGCCGGTGATCAGCCATGGGATGGCAATCGGTGGCAGAAGCATAAGCTGCAGCAGGCTCTTGCCGCGGAATGTCCGCCGCGACAGCGCCACCGATGCCATGGTCCCGAGCGCTGTCGCCAGCACCGCGGTGATGGTGGCAATAACGATGCTGTTGATGCCGGCCGTCAGCAAAACAGTGTTGCTCCACAGCGCCTGGTACCATTGCAGCGAAAAGCTGAACGGCAGCTGATAAAGCGGCGAAGCGTTGAAGCCCATCGCCATCATCACGAGAATGGGCGTATAGAGGAAGATCAGGATCGCGATGAGATAGAGACGTCCAAGCGGGTTCATGATCCCCTCCTCAAGCTGTCGTGCCACGGCGCAGAACGCCGGAGAAGGTTGCGAAAATGGCGAGCACGACGGCCAGCAGCGTAAAGGACAATGATGCGCCGAGCGGCCAGTTGAAGGCTTGCGTGAACTGGTCTTCGATCACCGTCCCCATGGTGACGCCGACACGGCCACCCAGGATGCGCGGCTCCATGAACGAACCGATGACCGGAATGAAGATCAGGACGGAGCCGGAGATCAGGCCAGGAGCCGCGAGCGGCACCAGAATCTTGAACAGAATGGTCCACCAGCGTGCGCCGAGGCTGGATGCAGCCTCTATGATCGCGTCGTCGATTGCCACCAGGGCGATGTAACAGGTCAGGATCATGTATGGCAGATAGCCGTGAACAAGACCGACCACGATTGCATAGCGTGTGTAGAGAAAGCCGATCGATCCGGCCTCGGGCGCAATCATGTGCAGCAGATTGTCGAGGAAGCCGTTTTCCCGGAGCACCATCGTCCAAGAGAACACGCGCACCAGACCGTTGGTCCAGAAGGGCAGAAGGATCAGGATCAGCAGCATTTCGCGCGTCTTGCCAAAGGTCGATCGAACCAGCGCAACGGCGGCGAGAAAGCCGAGTATGGCGCAAAACAGCGTTGTCCAGAAGCCGATCAGCAATGACGTGATGCCGATGCCGACCAGATAGGGCTGATCGATGAAGGCGCGGTACTGCTTCAGCGTAAAGACGATCGGGGCCTTGCCCATCGGTGTCGCCGACATGAAGCTGAACACGAACATAGTCAGCAGCGGCAGGAAGACAGCAAGTGTCAACCAAGCATAAGTTGGCAGCAGCAAGGCTGTCGTCGAAACCCATGACGGGAGCGCGCGCCGACTGCGCGGACCCGAAGGTCCACGCACTAACGCCAATGTCAGTTGGTCATTCTGCATAGAAGGCTTTCACTTCCTGCCATACGTTGTTGAAGGCTTCGCGGCGATCGTCCGGCAGCGCCGACATGATGCCCATTGTCTTCAGGTATTCAGGCTTGTGCACCTGGCGGCTCAGATCGTCGGTCGGAAGCGCGGACAGAGCGGCCGAGTTCGACGACGCCGGAGCACCGACCTTGGTGGCCCATTCCACATAGAATGCCGGATCGATCATCCAGTTGGCGAACACAAGCGCGCCTTCCGCGTTCGGAGCCGATGCCGGGATACCGAGACCATCGACCCAACCGATGCCGCCTTCCTTGGGAACAACGAACTGAACTGGAAGCTTCGAGTTGCGCTTGGAGCGCACCGAACCGCCCGACCAGAAGAGCGACAGGTCGAATTCCTTGGCGGCAAACGACTTGTTCCATTGATCTTCCGTGGACCAGAGAAGCTTAACGTTCGGCTTGATCGACTTGAGTGCAGCCGTAACAGCGGCCAGATCCTTTGGATCGTTGATGTCCTGGCCGCTCATTAGGGCGCCGACGGCAACGTTGATGATCGCATCGTCGTCCATGGCAACGCGGCCCTTATAGGCAGGGTCGGCGAGAACGGCGTAGCTATTGGGAACCGGCATGCCTTCACGGATGGCGAGCGAGGTCATGCCCCAGACCCACGGAACTGCGAAGCCCTTGCCGTCCTTGCTGAAGTTCGGGTTGGAGCGCAGGTTCTCATCGACCGTCGCTGCGTTCGGAACCTTGCTGAAATCGATCGGCTGCAGCAGATCTTCGGCAACGGCCTGGGCGCAACGTGCGGCGTTGAGAACGACGAGATCGTAAGCGCCCGGATTGGTGCGCAGTTTGGTCAGCATCTCCGATTCCGAGCTATAGTAGTCGTGAACGACTGCAATGCCGGTCTTTTCGGTGAAAGCCTTGACGGACCATGCTTCGTCCGTGCCGTAGCCTTGCCAGTTCAATACCGTGATGGTGCCAGCCGAAAAGGCCTTGCGCGGCAGGCTGGAGAAACTGACGCCAGCGACAAGCGCTGCGGACATCAACTTCATCGTATTGCGTCTGGTGAGTTCAGTCATTGTGGCACCCCTCTTGAACATACACAGTTATAGACGATCGCGACCGCAGTCAGCGACCTCAACGGATCGGCTAAGCCGAAAACAGGCGACATGCCAGGCACATCTAATTGTTTGTATGCAAACTATCATCAGAGGAAATCGAATATTCGAACACGCATTTTTCCGGGCAAGTGAAAACCTGCGCCGCACAGCTGCGGAACATCGTTTTATAGACGGATAATAGCGTATAACGCCGATAGAAAGCCAACTTCAATCATTCGATTTGTCGCCGACCTCAGTTCAAACCCTCTGTTATTAGTATCAGTCTTTTCGTTTTTTATTTGTATACAAACTATTGATGAGGAATTGACTTGTGTCAAGCGCTACCTTGCGTGGGGAGCGGCTCGCGTGGTGAAAAATAGACGTCGAGTTGGCGGTCACGGGCGCTCTCGGCAATCATGAGGCGTATCCCTTGCTGTGATGCAACAAAGGCGACATTCTCCCCATCCAGACGGACAGCAACGACCTGACGAATGTTC
This sequence comes from Rhizobium sp. BK060, assembly GCF_014193145.1. Classification (NCBI taxonomy): domain Bacteria; kingdom Pseudomonadati; phylum Pseudomonadota; class Alphaproteobacteria; order Hyphomicrobiales; family Rhizobiaceae; genus Rhizobium; species Rhizobium sp. BK060. The sequence continues at coordinate 25,123 of NZ_JACHYW010000015.1, read as the reverse complement.
AGGTCAGGCAGCTCGATATAGCCGTCTTCGGCGGTTGGCGCGACGGTGCAGGCAATCCGCCCTTCTGCGATGGTGATGCGCGAGAGCGTGGTCCGCAGGTCGGTCTTGAGCGCGGTGCGGCGGTTCAGCGTCAAGGCAAGAATGCCTGCTTCAACGGCCAGATGCAGCGTTCCTGACGGCGACACCATCGGCCCGAGAGCGACATCCTGCCCAGTGTTGCGCACGGTCCAGCCCGTCCAGGGATCGAACTCGACGATCTCGCCGGCGGCCATCAGAGGCAGCATCGCTGCCCAGATGTAGAACGGGTCGGTATCGCCCTGGTCCATCGCCTCGCCGGTCACCGCATTGTAGTTTTCAGAGGCGATGCGATCCTCGCGCCAGGACTTCATGAAGAGGTCGTAGCTCTGGGCGGCAAGTTTGCTCGCTTCCGCAACGAAGCCATAGCGGCGCAGGCCGAGCCAGACCATGTAGTTAACATTCGGCCAAATGCGTCCGCGCCAGTAGACATTGTCGGCGAACGCAGGATCGTCGCGCGTAGCATTCGGAAGAACGTAGTCGCCGCCGAACGTGCTTTCATCGCTCAGATGCTCGAGCAGGCGGGCGGCCTGCACTGGCGTGGCCGCGCCGCATAGCAGCGGGTAGAAGCTGGTCGGCGATAGCGACCGCACGAAGCCACCGCGCCGCTGGCGATTGGCGAATATGCCACGGCTTTCGTCCCACAGTGTTTCCGAGATCAGCTTGCGGCTGCGCTCGGCAAGGGCGGCGAATTCGCGTGCATCTTCGGGCTTGCCGAGCACCGCGGCCATTTTCGACAGCATCTCGGCGTCGAGAGCCGCTGCACAGTTGAGGCCGAGGTCGAACGTCGACAGGGTGCGGGTGACGGGATCGTAGACCGCCTCGTCATGGGTCGCGGAATTGTCCATGCCGGTTTCATTGCGCGCGGCAAAGGCAGTCCCCTTGTACAGGCCCTCGCCAACATCCGACGTACCGCAGGAGAGCAGCCCTAAACCATCCGGATCGCGGTTTTCCTGCCACCAGCGCCGATTGCGGACCAGCGCATCATAGCTTGCCTGGATCATCGAGCGTTCGCCGGTGCGCTGATACAACTGCCAGACCACCAAAGCACCGAACGGAAGCTGCGTACGATCGACCCATGCGTCGTTGGAGGTGACGATGCAGGCGATATTTCCCTGCGGCGTCGCACCCGCCACCGCAGTGGCCATATTCTCGCGCGCCAGATCCGCGTCGAAGACGCCGGCCAATAGAGCCGCGAAAATCTGGTCATTGTACCAGACCGCGAACTTCCCGAGGTTCCAGATCCGCGTCACTGCCGTATAGGGGCGCGCATTGGTTTCGTCCCAGATCGTGTTCCAGGCGACCACATCGCGGATGGCGTCGAGCGCGCCTTCGAACACGCCTGCCTGGACATCGGCGATTTCGGCGGGCGCACCGGCAGCGAGGCAGGCCTGCGCCTTCGAAATGGCAAGCTCCGCGCTATCGGCAACGCCTGCGGCATAGGCGCCCTTGCGCATCATTTCGAGATTGAAGCGCAAGGCGATGACAGGTGCCTCGTTCTTGCGAGTGGCGGTGTAGAAGTAGCCGTTCTCCTCGAAATCCGCGCACAATGCGTCGATCGTCTCGTGGCCGGTGACATGGATCGGCGGTTCGGAGGTCGCGACCGCCACGAAGCGGGTGCCGATCTTCAAGAGAGTGACGTTTCGCCCTGCATCATGGACGGCGAGCTCACTGCCATCGGACGAGATCGCCAGCGTCACCCAGAAGCGCAGCCCCCATTCGGCCGAAACCTTGCCGTCCCAGCTGCCGCGAACGGCGAAGGGATCGGTCTTCGTGGTCGAAAAGGCCACGGTCGTGCCGCTGTGATCGGTCTCCAGCTCGATCAGCGAGCCGTCGATCGTGTGGCGCCCCAGCCGGACCGAGTCGCGGCGCGGTTCGATGACAGAGGTCGACTTGCTGCGGGTCGAGTACAGAATCGGCGTGATCCGCACGCCGAGGGGCAGGAAAACCATTTCGGCCGGCCGGTTGGACCAGCTGTTCCAGGCGCGCATCAGGGGGATCGTCGAATGTTGTGGCATGGCTAGGTGGTTTCCGGTCAGTTTGTCTGCGGGATGAGTTTCGGTGCTGCGGTCAATCCGCTCTTGTCGAGGCTGTCGCCGAGATAGGGTGTGTTGCTGTAATAGCGATTTGCGGCCGTGTTGGCGACGCGCAGTTCCAGCGAATGAACACCGGAGACCAACCGACCCAAGGCAAAACGATAGGGCCGCCAGCCGCGGCGATCGATCTGCCTGCCGTCCAGCCACGCGGCGACCACGGTATTGACCTCAGGCAATTCTAGGACCCAATCGGCCTCATCGCCTATTTCCAGCGTCAGCCGATAGATGCCGGTACCGGAGAAATCGGTAAAGCCCTGCATCTCCCAACCTGATAGCACCGAAATCGGCACGAACTCTAAACCGGTGCCCGGCGCAAAGCTCCAACCGTCGACAAGCGATATCGCGTGTCCAGCATCAAGAAGCGGTTGATCCGAGAGTTGACCTTGGATCGTTGCCTTCTGCAGCACTTGCCGCAGCCGAATGCAACGTACTTCCTGTGGTGCGAGCGCGACCGCCAGACGACCGAAGGTGGATGCCTCATTCACCTCGCCTGTCGTCGCGGCCCAAACCTCACACTCGAAGCTGTCTCCGAAGGAGATCTCGCTGACGAGCTCCGTTGAGCCATCGTTGAACAGGACAACCCGCCACCAGCCGTCAGCCTCGTATCCGACCCATTGCCATGGCTTGTTCCCAGAGCGGCAGACCAAGTCGGGACCGGACGACGGAAGCGACTGCAACAGAGCGATCACATCGCTGTCGCCGGGCATCCCTTCGACATGCACTGAAACCTCGACGGCATCCCGTATTGCGCTATCGCAGACGGTGGACAAGTGATCGCCCGACGACCAGATGACACCGCCCGCAGCCTTGAAGGCATCAAGGGTTTGCAACGTCGCCTTAGTCTCCAGCACGGTCACAGATGGCAGGACGATCGCATCGAAAACCAGACCCGATGCCAGGAGACGGCCACTCTCTATCGTTGCAGTCGCAAGATCAGCCTCACTCACCAACATGAAGTCGCGTCCCTGCGTCAGAAGCTTTTCGCACCATGCGCCGATGTGGGTGGCATGTGTGTGGCGCGGGCCTTCTGCGAACGCAGTCTGAAGCGGATAGAGGATTGCAACGGGGGTACGGGGTTTGGCCGGCTCGATGAAGGCGGAGATGCGTGCGGTCTCCTGCGCGAACAGATCGTGATAACTCCACCACGGCTCGAAATTGATGCCCGGCCCGAAATCAAAACGCGGATTGGCAAAGGGCGTCGGATCGTCGTCGTGACCATCGCTCTGGTAAACGCCGTGCCAGAGAAACTGTCGGGTGCCGAGGCAATAGAGCCGGATCGCTTGCGCGCGCATTGTCTCCAGCGTCAGCTCCCATTGGCCGGCGGCGCGCACGGGCGTTCGCTCGGCGCTGGCATAGGTCTCCACGACACAGCGGCTGCGGCCATTCGAGCGGGCAACGGAATCGCCCAGCTTCGGCGCAAGCTGGGCAATGAAATTGTTGGAATCGACCGCCGTCTCATGCCTGAAAGCGTCGATGCCGAAGAAATCCACAGCGAGCGCAACCCTGGGGTCTATGCTGGTGAAACCGCCGTTCAAAGACCACGCGCTGATATGCGGTAGGATCTCGTGTCCAGTCAGCGCGATGCCCTTGCCCTCGGCCCATCGACGCAGCGTGCCGGAGAAGGCATCGTTCATCAGGGCTGAATAGGCAGCATAGAATTGCGCGCGCAACCGCAAGGTTTCAGGCCCGACATCGCGCAGCAGCGCCAGCAGCGTCTTGGCGAACGGCTGGCCCGTGCTGTGCAAAGCGGCATCCGGCAGCGTCGAAGCAAACAGCAGACTGTTGCCGAGACTGCCCGAAATCTGATCCCACTTGTAAAACCCGGCCGCCGGCTGGTCATAGAACACGAAGCCGACGGGATCAGGCACGAGATCACCAAGCGCTTCGACGAGCGGATCAAGCCCGACGTCGATGAACCGCTCCGCGGCTTCCGGCAGGAGGTAGTTGATCAGCCGGGAGGTCGTTGAGCGCGCGCTGATGAAGACCGTCAACGTCTGGCCGTCTTTAATCTCGCCGTCGAATGCGTAGGTGCAGGAAACATCGTCGCTTCTAACGACCGATGTCTGTGTGATCACATCGACAATCTCGTCCAGACCGCCAACCTCATCGGAGGAATGCAGCAGGGCGGACGCGACCACCCATTCGCACCACTCGACCCGACCGCCTTCATATTGCCACTCGAAAATGTCCGACCCCATCTTTTGCGTGAAAGGCGGATGGATGCCGCTGATCTGCCCCTCAGCCTGCTCGGACGAGGCCCAGAACAGGTGGCGTTCGCGCACCGCGTCACAGCCCGCAACCGTGCGCCCGCCGGCGTGACCGCTGATCCAGTTGTAGTCGTCATAAATGCCGAGCTTCAGGCCAAGCTCACCGGCGATTTCGGCCGCAACGCGATAGGCATTGAGGTAATCAGGCGACAGATAATCATCCCGCGACATCGCAAGACGCGCCTGGATGAGGATGGTGCCGATCCCCTTCAGTTTGAAATCGTCGAGCTGTGCGTGGCAGACCTCCTCCGTCGGGATCGAATGCCAGAACCAGTAGGCCGAGGGCCGAAAGGCGGCTGTCGGTTTTTCGAACACGCCGCGGTGGTCGATATCCTGTCCGGTTCGGATCTGGGCCAACTCGTCTGCTCCCTCAGTGGCTTGATGCCGTGACGCGCTGTATGGCGTTTGTCGTCTCCGTCCAGGCCGGCTTGTCCGGAGCAAAGCGCGCCCTGAGATAGGCGGCGAGATCCTTGATCTGGCTTTCGTTCAACGTCTCGCGAAACGCCGGCATCGACATCACCTCTGGGCCTTCGCGGCCGGTGGTTTGCGCAAGGATCGCCGGCGCCTCGACGCCGTTCAGGATCGCCTGGATGAGATTGTCGGGTGTGTCTGCATGCAGGTTGCTGTTGAGGGCAAGCGACGACAGGATAGTGTTTCCGGTATGGCAGGTGGCGCAGGCGCCGTTGAAAAGCCGCTCGCCCTTCGGTGAAATATGCGCAGCAGAGACCTTGGCGGCTTCGCTCGCCGCAACGGCCGCTTCACTCTGTGCCTTGGTGTCGGCAGGCGCTTCGTTCAGGCTTGCGAGATAGGTTGCCATGGCGCGGATATCGGTGTCCGGCAGCGGCTGCATCACTTCGACGACATGCGCCATCGGGCCCGCCGCGCTGCCATGATCGCGCGAGTGACCGGTGCGCAGATAGTCGTAGAAAGCATCGGCGGTCCAGCCGACCGGACCCTTGGCGAAGGCATTCAAGGCCGGCGCTTCCCAGCCATCGGCAAAGCCGCCGGAAAGCCTGGCGCTGCCGCTCTTTTCCGCGCCGAGCATGTTTCGATCGGTGTGGCAGGCCGAACAGTGGCCGAGCGTTTCCACTAGGTAAGCGCCTCTGTTCCACTGTGCATTACGGGCCTGGACGTATTTGAACGGCTCCGCTTTCAGGAAAAGCGCGTTCCAGCCCGCCATCATCGCGCGGATGCTGTAGGGGAATTTCAGTTTCGTCTCCGGCGCCTTTTCGGCAACCGGGGCCTGCGTCATCATGTAGGCATAGAGCGCCTGAAGATCAGCATCATCGGCACCCGCAAATGATGTGTAGGGGTGGGCGGGATAGAGGTGATGGCCGTCACGGCTCACGCCCTCGCGCATGGCCCGCTCGAAGGCCGGATAGGACCACGCGCCAATACCGTTTTCCGTGTCCGGCGTGATATTGGTGGCATAGACCTCCCCAAAAGGCGTGTCGAAGCGTCGACCGCCAGCAAAGGGCGTGCCGTCGGGGCCGACATGGCACACATTGCAGGCACCGGCAGCTGCCGCCAGCCGTCCACGCTCGATGGTGGCGGCGCTATAGACATTGGTATCCGGCCGCTGAATGGTGCCGATTGCCTGTCGCCATGGCGAGGACACGGTGACGATGCCGGACAGTGCCGCGACAGCACCGACGGCGGAAAGACCGATGTTCCACCACTTACGCTTATTCGCGGGCGGGGCGGAAGGGGTTTCATCCTTCTTGCCGTTCAGCGCAGCGAGCACCAGCTCCGGCGTCAATGGCAATTCACGGAAGCGAATGCCGGTGGCGTCATAGACCGCGTTGGCAATGGCCGAGGCACTGGGAACGGAGGCGGACTCTCCGACGCCGAGCGGCGGTTCGTCCTGCCGCGGCAGCATCAGCACGTCGATGGCGGGCACCTCGGGGAAGGTGATCAGCGGATAGCCGCCCCATTCCTTCGACTGCACGGCGGTCGACGAGAATTCGACCTTCTCCTTCAGCACCCGGCTGGTGGATTGAATGATATTGCCATGGATCTGGTGGCGCACGCCATCGGGATTGATCATCATCCCGGAATCCTGCGCGCAGGTGACCTTGGTCACCGCGATCTCGCCTGTCTTCTTATTGACGGCGACATCGGCGACCCAAGCGGCCCATGCGGCGGCCTTGCCCGGGAACGGCCCGTGGACGTAAACGGCATAGGCAAACCCGCGCCCATAGAGCAGGTCGCCCTCGCCGCCGAGAGTGCCCCATGCCGTATGCGGCACCCACTTCGCCCGGTCGGCCAGCGCATGCACCAGATCGACGGCGCGCGGATCGTGGAGGTAGCGAAGCCGGTACTCGACCGGATCGACGCCGGCGGCGGCGGCCAGTTCGTCGACGTAGCATTCGTGGGCAAAAGTGTTCGGCATCGCCGAGACGCCGCGGAACCAGGAAGCGCGCGCGATCGGCGGCATGTCATGCACGGTCACGCGAAGATTGCCGTAAGCATAGGGCGGGATCGCGGTGCGGTCGCCCATCTGCACGACGTCGGAAACCGGAGGCACCTTGCCGGTGAGGATTAGGGACAGCGTCGGCGCCAGATTGGAGGGGTAGCGCGTTTCGAAATCGTAGGCAGACGGACCACCCTCCAGATCGAGACCGCCGCGCACGTCCATGATCTGGGCGGCGCCCTTCGGCTCCCAGGCATGTTCCTGCTCGCGGGTCAGTTGCACCCGCACGGGTGCCTTGACGGCGCGCGACAGCAGTGCTGCGTCAGCCGTGACGTCGTCGGCGCAGTTACGGCCATAGCAGCCCGCAGCTTCCAGCCGCTCGACCTGGATGAGATCTTCCGGCATGTCGAGAAGGAGTGCCAGATCGCGGCGCATGGGGAATGGGTTCTGCGTGCCCGACCAGACCGTGAGACCTGTCTCGCTATAGTCCGCCACCGCGCAGGACGGACCGATGGAGCCGTGCATCTGGTAGGGCCATATATACGTGCGGTTCATCGGCTGGGCGCTGCCGGCCAGCGCCATATCGACATTGCCAAGGTCGGCAAGCTTGCGCGGCCTCGCCGGGTTGGCTCGAATCGCCTTTTCAGGTGCGTTCAGATCCGGCCACTCGGGCGGCGCGCGCCAGACGACCTTCAGGCTCTTGGCCGCCTCGATGGCGATCTCCTCGCGGGTCGCGACGATACCAACAAAATCGCCGATGGCGACCACGCCGACCAGCCCCTGAATATGCGCGACCGATCCTTCATCGATCGAAATCAGGCTATTGCCGACATGCTCGCCGTGATCGAAACCGGCATAGGGAGGGCGCACGACCCGACCGTGCAGCATGCCGGGCACGCGTACATCATGCACGTAGGTCCAGCGCCCGGTGGCCTTTTCAGGAATATCGACACGCGGACGCGACGAGCCGACGAGCCGATAGTCCGCCGCCGGCTTTAGCGCGGCTGTCTTGTCGATCGACAGCCTCACATGGTCGCCGGCGATGATGTCGCCGAAGCTGAGCTGCCAGTTCTCGCCGCCATCCGTACGAATGATGCCATTGTCCACGATCAGCCGCTCAAGCGCCACGCCAGCCTTGTTTGCCGCCTTGGCGAGCAGATAATGGCGGGCGGTGGCGGCGGCCTGGCGCAGGGGAATGGCAGTGATCTGAATCGTTTCGCTGGCGATCGTCGCACCCTGATTGGGGGCAGCCGAGGTGGCGCCGAGCACCATATCCACCTGCTCGAACGGCACGCTGAGCTCCTCGGCTACGATCTGCGCCAGCGAGGTACGGATGCCGGTCCCGAGATCGACGTGACCGTTGAATGCGGTCACACGGCTATCCGCACCGACCGCGATGTAAAGCTCTGCGGCATCGCCCAGCGACGCATCATTGACGATGAGCAGCATGTCTGCAGCGGACATATAGCCGGATTTTGGCATTTCGCGGTGATTGGTCATGGAGAAACCTCCTTCACGGCGTCCAGCGGCACGGGATCCGGCATGGGTCGGCGCGCACGTTCGGCTTTGGCATAGCCGACGGCCCGCCTGGCTGCAGCGAGTATTTCCATATGCGTCCCACAGCGGCAGAGATGATGGCGCAGTGCTTCGCGAATGTCTTCCTCGTTCGGATCAACATTGCGATTGAGCAGGGAAGCGGTGGCAATGATCATGCCATTCAGGCAGTATCCGCACTGAGCGGCGGCCTCGTCGATAAAGGCTGCCTGGACCGGATGCAGATGCTCGGGTGTCCCGAGCCCTTCAAGCGTGGTTACGCGGCGCGCGCCAACCGCACCGAGCGGCACCGTGCAGGACCGGACGGCACGACCGTCCACGAGAACGGCGCACGCCCCGCATTCCCCGAGCCCACAACCGTACTTCGGGCCGTTGAGAGAGAGATCGTTTCTTAGGATGTACAGGAGCGGTGTTTCCGGGCTTGCTTCGACGCTCGCTACGGCATCGTTCACATTCAAACTGAAGCAAACTGGCAGTGTCAAAGCAGGCCCTCCGCACCGGAGAACGAAACACAGACCACGCCTTTTTCCATCGGCCGAACCGCTACGCAGCAGACATCGCGCGGACGCCCACAAATCATAACGATGCGACAGTCACCGACTCTTCGCATCTATTGCCCCTTTTATTTTATTAAAAAGCGTATACGCTTTATAATGACAGATGACAAGTCGGATTTAGCGATTGCGATTTCCCTAGTATATTCAATTGACGAAGGAATTTCTGCACAATTTTGATGAAAATTAAAGCCTCGCTATTGCTATTTAGAGCGTATGCGCTAGACTTTTGCCAAGCCACCAATCGTGGGAACAATGCGTCGAAAGACAGCTAAGAAGGGTCGCTATGTCTAACGGAAAAGAAAAGATCGCGATTATCGGCGCCGGCCTCGGTGGCGCCGTCGCGGGTGCGCTACTCCAGCACGCGGATTTTGACGTCAACGTCTATGAACAGGCGCCGAGCTTCTCGCGCCTGGGTGCCGGCATCCATATGGGGCCGAACGTCCTGAAGATTTTCGAGCGCATCGGCGTCGACAAGAAGGTCATCCGCATCAGCAGCACACCGAGCCATTGGCTCAGCCGCGACGGCATTACCGGCGAATACACCGCGCGGGTTCCGCTCGAAGGTTACGGCCAGACCTATTGCACCGTTCACCGCGGAGACCTGCAGGCCATTCAGTGCGATGCGTTGCAGCCGGGCACCTTGCATTTCGGCAAGAAGCTGGCCCGCCTCGACGACAACGGCACCGATGTGCTGATCGAATTCGAAGATGGAACCTCGGTGCGCGCCGATATCGTGATCGGCGCCGACGGTATCAATTCGCGCGTTCGCGAAACGCTGCTCGGCGCAGAAAGGCCGAATTACAGCGGCTGGGTCGGTCATCGCGCTCTGATCTCGTCCGACAAGCTGAAGAAATACGACCTGACGTTTGAGGATTGCGTCAAGTGGTGGGGTTCGGACCGTCACATGATGGTCTACTACACGACGGCTCGCCGCGACGAATATTACTATGTCACCGGCGTTCCGCATCCAGCCTGGGAGTTCGATTCGGCTTTCGTCGACAGCAGCCGCGACGAGATGGCGGCGGCGTTCGAGGGTTATCATCCGATCATCCAGGCTCTGATCGAAAGCACCGATGAGGTGACGAAGTGGCCGTTGTTCAACCGTAACCCGCTGCCACTCTGGAGCAAGGGCCGCCTCGTGCTGCTGGGAGATGCCTGCCATCCGATGAAACCCCATATGGCGCAGGGTGCCGCGATGGCGATCGAAGACGCCGCCATGCTGACCCGCTGCCTGCAGGAAACCGGCATCAACGATTTCCGCGCCGCTTTCGGACTGTATGAGACTAACCGCCGCGACCGCGCGACGCGTGTCCAGAGCGTTTCGAACGCCAACACCTTCCTGCTCAAGCAGGAGGATCCCGCGTGGGTCTATGGCTACGACATCTATGCCGAGCCGCTGAAGAGCGAGACCGCAGCATGAGCGGCGGCGCCTTGTACGGTGCGAACGTCTTCGCCAACGGCATTCGGCAACACTATCTGCGCTACGGCGGAAGCGGCTCTGCGGTCATCCTGATCCCTGGCATCACCAGCCCTGCGATCACATGGGGTTTCGTCGCCGAGCGGCTCGCCGAACGCTACGACGTCTACGTGATCGACGTGCGCGGCCGGGGGCTGTCTTCGACGGGGCCCGACCTTGATTACGGCCTCAACGCGATGGCCGCCGACGTGGTCGGCTTCGCCACAGCGCTCGGGCTTCCTGCCCCTGCCCTACTCGGCCATTCGATGGGCGCGCGCATCGCCATCCGCGCCGCCGTTGCGGCGCCCGAGGCGTTTTCGAGGCTCGCGCTGATCGATCCGCCGGTTTCTGGCCCCGGACGCCGCGCCTACCCGAGCAAGCTGCCTTGGTATGTCGACAGCATCCGCCTTGCGCTGAAGGGCATCGATGCGGAAGGCATGAAGGCGTTTTGCCCGACATGGACCGACGAACAGCTGAAACTGCGCGCCGAATGGCTGCACACCTGCTACGAGCCCGCCATCGTCACCGCCTTCGAGGACTTCCACAAGGACGACATCCTCCCGGATCTGCCGAAGCTCAAGCGGCCGGTGATGCTGATGGTGGCCGGCCGAGGAGGCGTGATCGAAACCGTGGACGAGGACGAGGCCCGCTCGCTGTATCCGGCGCTGGAAATCACCCGGGTGCCCAATGCCGGGCACATGATCCCTTGGGATGATTTCGACGGCTTCTTTGCCGCGCTTGGAGATTTTCTCTCCCGTTGATTGGAACGGCGGCGGATCGACGATCCACCGGCGTTTGTTTGACACTCGCTTTTGCAACGCAGAGGATTCCATCCGTGCAGAAATATTACCGTATCGGCCAGATCGTTCCGAGCTCCAATACAACGATGGAGACCGAAATTCCCGCCATGTTGACGGCACGCCAGTCCATCCGCCCCGAGCGCTTCACCTTCCACTCCAGCCGCATGCGAATGAAGAAAGTGGTCAAGGAAGAACTGGCAGCGATGGACGCCGAATCCGACCGTTGCGCCGTCGAGCTTTCCGACGCCCGCGTCGATGTTCTCGGATACGCCTGCCTGGTTGCGATCATGGCGATGGGCCTCGGCTATCACCGCCAGTCGGAAAAGCGCCTCACCGGCCGCACTCAGGAAAACGACACGAACATTCCGGTTGTTACCAGCGCCGGCGCGCTGATCGAAGGCCTGAAGGTGATGAAGGCCAAGAAGATTGCCGTCGTCGCACCGTATATGAAGCCCCTCACCGAACTCGTCGTGAACTATATTCGCGAAGAGGGCTTCGAGGTGATGGATTGGCGGGCGCTGGAAATTGCCGATAATCTCGATGTCGCCCGCCACGACCCGGAAAACCTGCCGGCCATCGTGCAGACGCTCGACCTGACCGACGTTGACGTGATCGTGCTTTCGGCCTGCGTGCAGATGCCGTCGCTGCCGGTGATTGCCAAGGTCGAAGCCATGACCGGCAAGCCGGTTCTGACCGCCGCGGTTGCAACCACATACTGCATGTTGAAGAAGCTCGGCCTGGAGGCAGTCGTGCCCGGCGCCGGCGCACTTCTGTCCGGCGGTTACTGAAGAGGGCCATTATGCAGAGCGCAGAAAGCAATTATCAGGGCGTCTGGGGCAACCGCATCGGCTTCGGTCAACGCCCTGCCCTGCTCGTCATTGACTTCCTCAAGGGATACACCACCGAGGGCGCGCCTTTGTTTGCGGCGGGCGTGGTTGAAGCGGTCGCGCAAACACCGGCGCTGATCCAGGCCGCCCGCGAGGCCGGCATTCCGGTCATCCATACGCGCATCCTCTATCTCGCGGAAAACTGCGCCGATGGCGGCATGTGGGTGAAGAAATCGCCTGTCATGAAGGGGATGGTCGAAGGCAACGCACTTGCCGAGTTCTGCGACGGCGTCGAGCCTTCCAATGGCGAGCTCGTCATCGTCAAGCAATATGCCAGCGCCTTCTTCGGCACCAGCCTCGCCTCACAGTTGCATGCGCAGGGCATCGACACCGTGATCATGGCCGGCTGCTCGACCAGCGGCTGCATTCGCGCCACCGCCGTCGATGCGGTCCAGCACGGATTTCGGGGCATCGTCGTGCGCGAATGCGTCGGCGACCGGCACCCGGATCCGCACAATGCCAACCTCTTCGATATCGACAGCAAATATGGCGATGTCGTTTCGAGGGAGGAGGCGATCGCCGAAATCGCCAAGGTCAAGTCCGACTGTCCGTAACTGGACGAAACACCCAAGCCTTCAAGCAAGATAAGGGAACGAGCATGGATCAATTCAGCTTCACGGAAATCTGCCTACATCAGTTGAAGATGTCGGGCGTCCACGAGGGAGAAAAACTCATTGTCCTTACCCAGGGCAACGAGCGCCTCGATTACGCCGACGCCTTCATGGCGGCGGGCATGCGTCTTGGCGCCAAGATGTATCACATGCGTTTGCCGCCGGTGCCGCCGGCAGGTGCATGGGCGGTCGGCCAGACAGGCCTTGCTGCCATGCCGGAAGCGGTAGAGGCCCTGAAGGCCGCCGACATGCTGATCGATTGCATCTTTCTACTCTTCAGCCCGGAACAGATGTCGATCCAGGCGGCCGGCACGCGTATCCTGACCGCCGTGGAACCGCCGGAGATTCTGGCGCGCATGCTGCCGACAAAGGAACTGCGCGAGCGCGTTGAATTTGCCGGAGACCTGCTGTCCAAGGCGAAGGTGATGCGGATCACTTCTCCGCATGGTACGGATGTCACCTACAAGCTCAACACCTATCCCGCCATTACGGAATATGCGTGCACGGACGAGCCGGGCCGCTGGGATCATTGGCCGTCCGGCTTTGTCTTTACCGGTGGTGACGACGATGGCGTCGACGGGACAATCGTCGTTGCTCCGGGCGATATCCTGCTGCCGCAGAACATCTACGTGCGCGACCCGATCATTTATACGATCGAAAACGGTTGGATCACCGACATTCGTGGCGGTCTCGATGCCGAGCTGGTCAAATCCTATATGGCAGGTTTCAACGACCCGCGTGGCATGGGCATGAGCCATGTCGGCTGGGGCCTTAATCAGAACGCTAAGTGGCATCGAATGGTGCCCGGCGAATTCCCCGGAGGCATGGGCATGGAGGCACGCTCCTTCTACGGCAACGTGATGTTCTCCACTGGCCCCAACAACGAGCTCGGCGGCCCGAACGACACCGCCTGCCATCTGGACATCCCGATGCGCGGTTGCTCGCTGTTCCTCGACGATGAACCGATGGTTCTGGATGGCGACATCGCCGTCAAGGAAATGAAGTACAACTTCAAATAGCCGAGATAGCCAAACCGCTTCGCGTGAAATCGCGCGGAGCGGGTGCGGCTCGAGACGCCTTGACCAGCGCAACCTGCTGTGATGTTTCCTGCAGTCCGCGATGCATTCGCGCCGAAGAGCCGCAAACCGATGGACCACACCGACGATGACCGCAAAAGACACCGAAGGCCTCCCCGAAGCGCCGGCGCCTCAGAATGGCTACCACGTCACGGAGCAAGTCGGGCATCTGCTGCGCAAGGCCTATCAGCGTCATCTGTCGATTTTCCAGACCAATGCCAGTGATCCAGACCTGACATCGGTGCAGTTTGTGACGCTGTGCGCGCTGCATGACCTCGGGCCCAGTTCACAGGTCGAGCTCGTCAAGGCCACCTCCGTCGACCAGGCGACCATCCGTGGCATCGTCGAGCGGCTGAAGGCCCGCGGACTGATCGATCTCTCCAAGGACCAGGCCGACGGCCGCAAGGTGGTGATCTCCCTGCTGCCCAAGGGCGAAGCCCTGCTGCAGGACATGTATCCACAAGCCTATATCATCAGCGAAAAGACCGTCGCGCGTCTCAACCCCGCGGAACGCATAGCGTTGTTGTATCTGCTGCGCAAGATCGCCGACGATGAGACTGGAGAACAGTAGGTGTTGATTGGGGTACCTGCGGTCTTGAACGGAATCGAACCATCGATCAGGCGATTGCGGCATATATCGCTTTTTATGGAACTGGCGTTCGCGATTTCGGCTCAGTCTCTATCGCCTGTTAAGAGCATGAGGTTCGGCTGAGTAACAAAAATCAGCCCCTATGAAGCGTTATTCTCGGAATGTGATAGTCCCTGGGGCTGTCCAATCAAGCTCGAATATAATCAGGGAATTCTGCGCTGATAACGTCAATGATGGAAAGAGTGCCTGACAGATGGCGCCTTAGCGCCGCAGCCGCTGCCTCGGGTTTGCCGGACCCTATAGCCTCGACGATTGCCGCGTGGTCCGCGATCACCATCTGCATCTTTCCAGGCATTGGCAGGTTCAGGCGACGCAATCGATCGAGGTGAACACTCTGGCGACGAACATTTGCCCAGAGCTGCAGGATGCCGCTCCTTTCATAGAGTTTTCTGTGAAACTCGCGGTCGATGCCGTCAAATGTGTCGTAGGTTTCGGGCGTTGCCACCGCTTTCTGCCTGGCGAGGATTTCTCCAAGTTCGGCTGCAGTCTTGGCGGGTGCCGCCTCCGTTAACCTTCGCACCGCTTCGAGTTCGATCGACAACCGCAGGAACTGCGCTTGCCTGGCATGGTCAATATCGATCTTCGCCACAACCGTCGCATATTGCGGATAGACATCGACGATCCCTTCTTCCTGCAGCCGCATCAGGGCGTCACGTACCGGCGTCTGGCTGACCCCGAACTCCAACTGCAACGATGCCCGCGACAAAATCGTGCCTGGCGCTAGTTCTACCTTGAGGATGCGCTCCCGCAGAATTTCATGCACCTGTAGCGCCACCTGCCTCGAACGGTCCAGTTGGCTGCCCCTCATCACACTACCCATCCCATTTCCATCCACTTGCTCGCCATCACAGTACTAAAACATAAAAGCGGGGTTGATGCACTGATGTTTTAGTGCTTCAATGCATTAATCGCTTTTCACACTAGGCGAAACCCGGGCCGGGAGGGTCCGCACCTTGGGAGGAAAACCATGCGACTCTTGATCAGCGGCGTGACCGCAATTGCTATGGCTCTAGGCTTGGCTTGTCCGAGCCAGGCACAGGACAAGACCAATATCTCCATCACCCGGCAGCCTGGCATTCTTTATCTTGCGAGCCACGTGATGGAGACGCAGAAGCTCATCGAAAAACAGGCCGCCAACGAGGGTGTCGAGGGCGTGACCGTCGAATGGCGGACTTTTAGCGGCGGTGGCGCCCAGACTGATGCCTTGCTCGCCGGTAATGTCGATGTCGTCAATACAGGTACTGGCAACCTCCTGCTTCTGTGGGATCGCACCCGCGGCAAGGTGAAGGGCATCATCACCAGCTCGGCCCAACCTGTCATCATGGTGTCCAACGACCCGCGCATCAAATCGCTGAAGGATATTGGCGAAGGCGACAAGATCGCCGTGCCGACTGTCGGCGTCTCGACCCAGGCTATCCTGCTGCAGATGGCGGCAGCCAAGCTTTATGGCGACGATCAGGTCAAGAAATTCGATTCCAACACCGTGCAGCTCGGCCATCCGGATGCAGTGGCAGCCATCGCCAACTCCAAGCATGAAGTGAAGAACCACTTCTCCGCACCGCCGTTCCAGTATGTCGAGCTGAAACAGCAAGGTGTCCACAAGGTCACGGATTCGCGCGAAATCCTTGGCGGTGCCTTGACCCAAGCCACCTTCTTCACCACCACGGCCTTCGCAGAAGCCAATCCGAAACTGGTCAAGGCACTGCGTACGGCGACCGAAGAGGCCGTCGCCTTCATCAAGAAGGATCCGAAGGCAGCCCTTGAAGCCTATAAGTCCATCTCCGGCGACAAGACCAGCCTCGACGATCTTCTCGCCATGCTGAAGGAACCCGGCATGGACGAATGGCGCACCGACCCGCAGGGAACGATGAAGTTTGCCGCACATCTCAGCAAGATCGGCACGCTGAAGACCATGCCAAAGGCCTGGACCGACTATTACCTGCCCGACAGCGCCTATCTCAACGGCAACTGAGCCCGTCGCGACACCAGCAGCGGCGGACACGCTTGCCGCTGCTCCTCTTAGGGAGTGAACCCATCATGCAGGCAAATATTGCCGCCGCCGAGCGCATTGCGCCGGCTGCCGACAAGGCACCGCTTCTGTCCGTTGACCACGTGACACTGCGCTACAAGACACCCAACCTTCTCATCACCGCCACCGAAGACGTCAGTTTCAATGTCCGCGAATCCGACCGTTTCGTTCTTCTCGGCCCCTCGGGCTGCGGCAAGTCCACGCTGCTGAAGGCTGTCGGCGGCTACATGGCTCCGTCTGCTGGCGCGATCCACATCAACGGCCGTGAGGTAAAGCGCCCCGGGCCAGACCGGATGATGGTGTTTCAGGAATTCGACCAGCTGATGCCATGGAAGACGGTGTTAGAAAATGTCATGTTCCCGCTCGTTGTCGCCCGCAAGCTGCCGAAGGCCGAAGCCGAGGCGCTGGCTCGCCAATATATCGACAAGGTCAAGCTGACTCGCGCCATCGAAAGCTACCCGCACACACTGTCGGGTGGCATGAAACAGCGCGTGGCCATTGCCCGCGGCATGGCCATGCAGCCGGACATCCTGCTGATGGACGAACCGTTCGCCGCCCTTGACGCGCTGACCCGCCGGCAGATGCAGGACGAGCTGCTGCAGCTCTGGGAAGACACCAAGTTCACGGTCATTTTCGTCACCCACTCGATCGCAGAGGCCATTAAGATCTCAAACCGCATCCTGCTGCTCTCGCCGCATCCCGGCCGCGTGAAGGCAGAGGTCGTCGATGTAGACAGGATCAGCCACGAGGATGGCAGCGCCGCGGCCCTTGAGCGCGATATCCATAACCTGCTGTTCTCCCACGAGCCCGGTCACAAGGAATAAGCCATGCTGTCCGCAAACATCATTCTCGCGGCCGATGTCGAGGCCAACAAACCTTATGACAACATCAAGCCGGTGGAACAGAAGCTCAGCCCACTCGAAACCCTGTGGGGCATCGGCGCCTTGCGCAAGACGCTGCTGATCCTGACCCTTGCCGTCGTCTGGCAGGTCTATGCTTCGTTTCTCGACAACCCGCTGCTGTTCCCGACCCTCACCGACACGATCACCACGCTGATCGACCGCTTTGCGGACGGGACACTGCCGGCCCGGATCTGGACGACGCTGCAGATCCTGTTCGTGGGCTATGCGGTGGGCACGGTGTTGGCCGCGCTCCTGACCGTGCTGGCCATCAACACCCGTATCGGTACCGACTTTCTCGAAACCATGACGGCAATGTTCAATCCGCTCCCGGCCATCTCGCTTTTGCCGCTGGCGCTGATCTGGTTCGGCCTGGGTGCCTCCAGCCTGGTGTTCGTGCTCGTGCATTCGGTGCTCTGGGCCGTTGCCCTCAACACCCATTCCGGTTTCCTCGGCGTGTCTCGCACCCTGCGCATGGTCGGGGCAAACTACGGCCTCACCGGCATTTCATACGTGCTGCGCATCCTCGTGCCGGCCGCCTTCCCGTCCATCCTCACCGGTCTGAAGATCGGTTGGGCCTTTGCCTGGCGCACGCTGATCGCCGCCGAACTTGTCTTCGGCGTCTCGTCCGGCCAGGGCGGTCTCGGCTGGTTCATCTTCGAGAACCGCAACCTGCTCGATATCCCGGCGGTATTCGCCGGCCTTCTCACCGTCATCATTATCGGTCTGATCGTTGAAAACCTCGTTTTCCAGACGATCGAACGCCATACCATCCAGAAATGGGGCATGAAGGAATAGATGTCAGACTGTTCCTTCGCAATTCCCAAGAAGGTCATCCCATGACAAACAAAAAAACGGCAGAAACGCTGCGAAGCGCCCGCTGGTTTGCGCCTGACGACCTGCGCTCATTCGGTCACCGCTCACGCATGATGCAGCTCGGCTATGCGGAAGAGGACTTTCGAGATAAGCCGATCATCGGCATCCTGGACACCTGGTCGGAACTCAACACCTGCCATTCGCACTTCAAGGAACGCGTGCAGGATGTGAAGCGTGGCGTTTCCCAGGCCGGTGGTTTCCCGGTTCAAATGCCGTCGCTCTCGGTCGACGAAAGCTTCACCAAGCCGACTTCCATGCTCTACCGCAACATGCTGGCCATGGAGACGGAAGAGATGATCCGTTCGCATCCACTCGACGGCGTCCTGCTGATGGGCGGTTGCGACAAGACCACGCCTGGCCTCGTCATGGGCGCCATCTCGGCCGGCGTGCCGATGATCTATCTCCCCGCCGGCCCGATGCTTCGTGGCAATTATGCGGGGAAGATCCTGGGCTCCGGTTCGGATGCCTGGAAATACTGGGACGAACGCCGCGCAGGTAACATCTCCGACGAGGAATGGCTGGGCGTGCAGGGTGGCATTGCCCGCTCCGCCGGTACCTGCATGACCATGGGCACTGCCTCGACCATGACGGCGATTGCCGATGCCATGGGCCTGACCCTTCCTGGTGCCTCGTCGATCCCCGCCGTCGATGCCAACCACCAGCGCATGTCGGCAAGCTGCGGCCGTCGCATCGTCGACATGGTCTGGGAAGATCTCACCCCCGACCGGATCGTCACCGATGCTGCCTGCCGCAATGCCGCGATCGTCGCCATGGCCACCGGTTGTTCCACGAATGCAGTCGTGCACCTGATCGCCATTGCGCGGCGCGCCGGTGTCAACTTGACGCTCGACGACCTTGACGCCCTCGGCCGCGTCACGCCGCTGATCGCCAATGTCCGCCCATCCGGCAAGGACTACCTGATGGAGGACTTTTTCTATGCCGGTGGCTTGCGAGCCTTGATGAAGCAGATTGAGGACCGGCTCGAACTTTCGGCAATGACCGTTACTGGCAAGACCATGGGTGAGAACCTCGAGGGCGCGCAGGTCTATAACGACGATGTCATCCGGCCGCTTTCCAATCCGGTCTATCACGAGGGTTCGCTCGCCGTGGTACGCGGCAATCTCTGCCCGGACGGTGCCGTCATCAAGCCGGCTGCCTGTGACCCGAAATATCATGTGCATCAGGGCCCGGCCATGGTGTTCGACAGCTATCCGGAGATGAAGAAGGCGATCGACGACGAGAAACTCGACGTCACGCCCGACCATGTGCTTGTTCTGCGAAATGCTGGCCCGCTCGGCGGGCCGGGCTTTCCCGAATGGGGCATGCTGCCCATCCCCAAGGCCCTTATCAAGCAAGGCCACCGCGACATGCTGCGCATCTCCGACGCCCGCATGTCCGGCACATCCTACGGCGCCTGCGTGCTGCACGTTTCGCCGGAAAGTTATATCGGCGGGCCGCTGTCGCTCCTGCAGAACGGCGATATCGTCCGTCTCGACCTGCCCAATCGTCAACTCGACATGCTGGTGAGCGGGGATGAGCTTGCCCGCCGCAAGGCCGAATGGAAGGCGCCGGAGCCGCGCTTCCAGCGCGGTTACGGCTGGATGTTCTCCCGCCACGTGACGCAGGCCGACCAGGGTTGCGACTTCGATTTTCTGGAAACCGGTTTCGGCAAGAATGCCGGCGAGCCGGATATCTATTGAGGAAGGGAATACCGATGACCGACTACGTATTGAGCGAAGCGACCCGCGCCAAATTCAAGAAGATCTCGACCGCATCGATCGCCACAGCGCTGTTCAAGCGCGGCCTTCGCAACCAGTTCATCCAGGGCGTCGTGCCCGTGGCGCCGAAGGCCGATACCATGGTCGGGCAGGCCTTTACACTGCGCTACATTCCGGCCCGCGAGGATCGCAATCCGATCACCGTATTCCGCAATGCCGATCATCCGCAGCGCGTCGCGATGGAAACCTGCCCACCCGGCCATGTCTTGGTGATGGATGCCCGTAAGGACGCCCGCGCAGCGACTGCCGGGTCGATCCTGATCACCCGCCTGGCGCTACGCGGCGCCGCCGGCGTCGTCTCGGATGGCGGCTTTCGCGACGCGGTCGGCATCGGCGAACTCGACATGCCCGCCTATTACGCAAAGCCGTCGGCCCCGACCAATCTGACTCACCACGAAGCGCTCGATATCAATGTGCCGATCGCCTGCGGCGATGTGGCGGTATTTCCCGGTGACGTGCTGGTCGGCGATCGAGACGGCGTGATGGTAATCCCAGCTCATCTTGCGGAAGAACTTGCCGAGGAATGCACGGCGATGGAAAGCTTCGAGGATTTTGTCCTCGAGCAGGTCAAGGCTGGCGAAGCCATCATCGGTCTTTACCCTCCTACCAAGGACGAGCACTTGGCGAAGTATGAAACGTGGCGCCAAACCTGCGGGCGCTGAAGGCCGTGTGGCCTTTCTCCTTACCCTGCCACCAGCATGCTGTGGTTCCAAGTAGTGACTGACGTTTACTATTTCTTTGTAAGGCCGAGGTTTTGCGCAAGCTGCTGTCGACCGCCTTTGCCGACATGAAACGACGTACCCAAGGGCGTGTTCAACCTTGTTCATGGAGATGGCCGCGTTGTCGGCAATGCTTTGACGAGCCATGCCGACGTCGACCTTGTATCTTTCACCGGCTCAACTGCGGCTGGGATCGAGGTGGCTCGCACCGGTGCCCTCACAGTCAAAAGGGTGCATCAGGAACTGGGGGGAAAGTCACCCAACATCGTTCTCCGTAGCGCGGACCTCGCTTCTGCTGTCGAAGGGGGCGTGGCGCAGATGATGCTGAACAGCGGACAGAACTGCAGCGCACCGTCTCGGATGCTGGTCCACGTCGATCAGGTTGCCGAAGCAATCAGCTATGCCAAGGCGGCCGCCGAAACGTGGTCGGTCGGCCATCCTGCTTCGAATGCAAAGATGGGACCGGTGGCCTCGGAAGCGCAATGGAACAAAATCCAGCGTCTGATCCAGTCGGGTCTCGATGAAGGCGCCACGCTTGTGACTGGAGGGCTCGGCCGTCCCGACGGGCTTAATGCTGGCTTCTACGTCCGGCCTACGATCTTTGCCGATGTGCGCAACGACATGACGATCGCGCGCGAAGAAATCTTCGGGCCAGTCCTGGTCATCATCGCCTATTCCGACGAGGAGGAAGCGGTGAGGATCGCCAACGACACGACCTACGGCCTTGCTGCCTATGTCCAGGGTGAGCGGGTTGCGGCCGAAGCTGTCGCGCGTCGCCTGCGTGCCGGCCAAGTCTACCTGAACAATGTCAATCTTGATCTGGCTGCGCCTTTCGGGGGCTACAAGCAGTCCGGCAACGGACGTGAATGGGGTCCGATGGCGATCGCTGAATTCCTTGAGACCAAGGCCATCATCGGTTTCCGTCAGGCAGCCTAGCAGCCCGATCTGATTATGGATGCCCGGAACTCAATTGATCCGGGCAAGAACTAAACGAAATGGGTTTTCGATCATACTTCCGGGAGAGCGCGCCGGGCTTTCAGATGCTGGAGACGGTTGCAACCCTTGAAGAGCCCGAAATTGCTTATGAGGCCACGCGTCACCTTTTGCAGACCGAACCAAATTGGGTCGGACTTTACGTTGCCGGCGGCGGCATCACCGGTGTGATGCGAGCCCTGCGGGAGGATGGTGGTCCGGCAGCCAAACGCCTGGTGGTCATAGCACACGAACTCACGAATGAAACAAAAGCCGGTCTTGCTGAAGGATTGATCAAGGTCGTCCTATCTCACCCGGCAAAGCAGTTGGGGGAGACCTTGGTGCGTGCAATGGCGCAAGCTCTCGATACCGACCGATCACCGACCGTGTCGCAGCACATTGTCCCCTTCGACTTCTACACAGCGACTAATATCTAGGAAAACTGCCTGGTGATCCGTTGGCGGCCGTTGTGACATCCCCCCGGACTTTTCTCAATACTCCGCGGGCACCTCATATACTTCTGCAGCTGGATCCTCGAGGAATGAGCGCACCGTCGGTGGTAGCTGGCGCGACGATAGCGGGACAGGTCCACAGCGCGCAAGAAGTTCACGCAAGTCTGGCTCGGTGCCGACATGCCGCCAGATCATCCGCGAGGCATAGGGGAGGTTTTCCCTTCGCCAGGAAATTCCCATCGTCGTCCCGCGTAGATAGACGCGCTGATACTCGTCGAATGGCAGGAGGATCGTCTGCGACAGCATGGCGTTCGGTCCGACGACACGCTGCGTGATGAAGATCCGGTTCCGATAGAAGGCCGCCAAGCCCACATATTTCGAAAACTGCTGAATGCCGCTTCCGAGGTCTCGAAGCCGCTCCATCGATTTGGCCTGCACCAATCCACCCTGCTCAATAAGGCGGCTGCACGAACAGACAACCATCCCGGGCCAGGATGGCGAACGATAATAGGTCTGAAAATAGCCGATGTGACGCCTGAGCGCGGCTAGGTTTCCGGGAAACGCTTTGAGAAGCTCTGAACCTCCGTTGATACCGAGGACGGGTTTGTGAAGTCGCTCGCGAAACTGCTTGGGAGCGAGGCCAAAGTCGGCTGCGTCAAGATCGAAATAGTTGGCGATGCGAGCCAGATTATGGGCGGAAGGCCTCGTCTGGCCGTTGATGTATCGATTGAATTGTTGCCGGTTGATATCGATTGCACGGCACAGATGCGAAATTGAACGTTGCGTTGCGCAGGCGATTTTGAGGTTCTCGACCAGGTGAGGCATCCGTAACTCCGTCTTCTCGTGAACCAGCGTAAACTCGCTTAAGGATGCGTCAAGTCGCGAAATTGCGTGAGCCGGCCCAGCCTCTACGTTCCCACTTACAAATGAAAAAGAGGGAACCGTCATGACGCATCAAAAGGATCAATCTTCGCAGCCGAAAATCGGCCGCCGCCACTTCCTCGGCGGTGCCGTCGCGCTCGGCGCCTTGCCGGCCCTCGCCTCGGGCCTCCTGATGCCGCGTGACGCACGGGCGCAGGAAGCCAAGCGTGGCGGCCATCTGAAGCTTGGCCTCAAGGGCGGCGCCACCAGCGACGCGCTCGACCCGGCGACATACAGTGCCTCGGTACTGTTCGTCATTGGCCGCCTCTGGGGCGACACACTTGTCGGATCCGATCCCAAGACTGGTGCACCCCTGCCCTCGCTGGCAACCTCCTGGACGCCGTCGGCGGATGCTTCGATCTGGACCTTCAAGATCAGGAACGATGTACGGTTTCACGACGGCAGCAAGATGACCGTCGCCGATATCATCGCGACGCTGAAGCGGCACGCGGACAAAAACTCGCAGTCGGGCGCACTTGGGCTCATGGCGTCAATTGCAGGCATTGAAGAAAAGGCGGGCGATCTCGTTCTGACGCTTTCCGAAGGCAATGCGGATCTGCCCCTCCTTTTGACCGACTACCACCTGATCATCCAGCCGAAGGGCGGCGTCGAAAAGCCGGCAGCAGCTGTCGGCACCGGTCCTTACATTCTAAAAAGCTTCGAACCCGGGGTCCGCGCCACATTCGAGAAAAACAAGGACGACTGGCGCTCCGACCGCGGCTTTGTCGACAGCGTCGAAATACTCGTCATCAACGACAACACGGCCCGCGTTGCGGCGCTTGCCTCCGGCCAGGTTCATTTCGTCAACAGTATCGACCCGAAGACAGTTCCTATGCTGCAGCGGGCACCGACTGTGAGTATCATCCGAAATGCAGGCAAGGGCTTCTACTGCTTCCTGATGCATTGCGACACGGCGCCCTTCGACAACAGCGACCTTCGTCTCGCGTTGAAATATGCCATCGATCGCCAGTCGATCCTGGACAAGGTTCTCGCCGGCTATGGAACGATCGGCAACGACTATCCGGTCAACTCCAACTACCCCCTGGCGCCGACCGATATCGAGCAACGGCCGTATGATCCCGACAAGGCCGCCTTCTACTTTAAGAAATCGGGTCTCGACCGTCCAATTCTGTTGCGCACCTCCGACGCAGCCTTCCCGGGCGCCGTGGATGCGGCGATCCTGTTCCAGCAAAGCGCGCGCAAGGCCGGGATCACGATCGACGTGAAGCGCGAACCCGAAGACGGCTACTGGACTAATGTCTGGAACAAGCAGCCCTTCTGCGCCTCCTTCTGGGGCGGCCGGCCGACACAGGATTCGCGCTATTCCACCTCCTATCTATCGACCGCCGAATGGAACGACACGCATTTCAAGCACCCTGACTTCGACAAGTTGGTATTGCAGGCGCGGTCTGAGCTCGATGAAGCCAAGCGCAAGGTGCTTTATCGACAGCTGGCTCTGATGGTGCGAGACGATGGCGGTCTGATCCTGCCCGTCTTCAACGACAACATCATGGCCTCTTCGAAGACGCTGAAGGGCTATGTCGACGATATCGGCAACGACATGTCGAACGGCTACGTCGCGACCCGCGTTTGGCTGGACGCCTGATGGCAAGGGGCGCATGCCCCTCCGATCTCCAACGAAGCCGGGACCGTGGGTGAAATCCGCGGTCCTCCCGACGTTTTAGCGCGAGGTCTTCGCCATGACCAATCCGGCCCCAAGCAATATCCTGCCCGGCCTCGGGTTCCGGCAGCGTTTTCCGCTGCTCGCCCTCATCCTCGAGCGCTTCGTGCTCAGCATCGTCCTGCTTTTTGCCGTTTCCATCCTGATCTTCGGTGGGCTGGAAGCGCTGCCCGGCGATTTTGCAACCACCTATCTCGGCCAGTCGGCAACGCCGCAGGCCGTTGCCAATATTCGCCAGGACCTAGGGCTGAACCGTCCGATAACGACGCGCTACGTCGAGTGGCTCGGCAACGCCGTCCAAGGTGACTTCGGCACGTCCTGGGCCAGCAAGAATTCGGTGAGCGAGCAGATCGGC